>DASRSQ010000679.1:0-3116 GCA_035656475.1 Gemmataceae bacterium
GAGGCTCCTGCCGAGCCGTGAAGCCGCCGAAAGTTCATGGCTCGGCAGGAGCCTCGCCCTCCCGGCGTATGTCATTGACTACGCAGCTGCCAATAATCCACTTCGCGCAGGTGGTCATGCAAGGCATCCTGCACATCTACGTCGCTTTCGACTGGGGCGACGAAATCGATCTGGAAGGTGTGCGCAAGCTGGTGCCGGCGTCGACGCAAGAGCTGCCGCGCCGGCCGCGCACGCCGTTGTCGTTCATCTATCGCCCGGCGCCGCTGCGTGCCCCGCTCCCCGGGGTGACGCTGAACCTCGCGGAATTGGGGCCGTGCCAGGCGACGGCGAATGTGACGCTGTTCGACTTCGGCGCCGTCAGCGTGGCGTTTCACGTTCCCTTCAATGCCGATCCCGCCACGCTCTTGCGTTTCGCCGGCAGCCTTGCCGATTCGTCGCCGTTGATCCAGAAAGCGCGCGAGCTGGCGGAGCCGATCTATCAGCAGGCCTTGCCGGCCATTCATGATCCGCTCTGGCATGATCTCAGCGAGGAGTATTTCGTCTTTCAGCTCGGCCCCGACGCGCTTGAGCAGGCCAATGACCGCGCCTGGCTGGCTGGCATGGTTCATCTCGAAAGCGGCCCGCTCAGCGACGACGAGATCAACGAAGCCATTCGGCACCGCCTCAGCTACAGCCCCGAGGACCTGTTCGTCCCCGACTGGGCAGCCGCGGTGCTGGTCGATCGCGAATGCGAGGAGACGCTGCACGCGATCAGCTTCGCGAACTTGCAGCTTCTGGAGTTTCGCCACATCGACAACCGGCTCGACGAAAACCTCGCCGCCGCCGCCCGCATCATCCAGCCGCTGACGCGCTCGACGTTGCCGTACTGGCGGATGCACGAGCAGCCGTTGCGCGCCTTGGGGGAGCTAAAGGTGGAGGCCAACGGCCTGTTCGAGCGTGCGGGCAACGTGCTGAAGCTGGTCGGCGATCCGTATCTCGCGCGCGTCTACCGCATGATCGCCACGCGCTTTCACCTGGAGACGTGGATCGAGAACATCCAGCGCAAGCTGGAGGTTGCGGAGGGTGTGTATCAGGTCGTCGCCGACCAGGCCGGACATTTTCGCACGCAGTTTCTCGAGGTGATCGTGGTGATCTTGATCCTGATCGAGATCGTGCTGGCGTTCGTGCATCGATAGCCAATCAACGAGCGGTCCCGGAACTCGACGGCACCAAGACGCTCGCGCCGCATGGGCATCTCACCTTCGTGCCGGCCGACGTGGACTTGACGTTCAATTTGCGATCGCAGGCGGCACAATGCACGACGATGCGAGGCCGGTCTCGGCCGCTGCCTGCCAGATCGCGAACGCCAGGACGCACCACCACGCCGCGTAGGCCGTGGCCGCGCATTGCAAGGCGGCCGCCGCATAGCCGAACCGCGGCATGACCAGCGCCAACAGGCCCGTCAAACCGAGGCCTGAGTAAATCCAGCCAGCGAATGCATCGCCCGTCGCACCCACCGCCCCGGCGTATTCAACGAACGCTGACACGCCCCACGCGAGCAGGGCCAGAGAACAAAATCCCACGAGGAGCCGCCACTTGAACATCCGTTATCCTCTAGCCTGTGTGCCTGCGGATGCGTGTGTCCATCATAGTGCCGGCCAAAGGCGATGCGCGTCTGGGATTTTTGGAAAAAATATCAAGCGTTCACTCGGACGATTTAAGAAGGGCCGATGGCTTATTAATCACGGCCTCCGATGAGAATCGATTTGCAAGGTAGCTCTACTCCTTGACAGGTGAGACCCTGGTTGGTCTGATAACCCGTGATCGAGCGCAGCAGAGCGCCGGGGGTGTCATGCTTGCATGGTATGGTCGCCGTCTCCGAATCTGGGAAACGAATTACGGCCGCGATTGTGGCTGGATCATCGAGCGGCAGGGTAGCCCCATAGCGATCTTGACCGAGCCTCGCTGGGAGAAGATGTTCTGGGACAGCTACCGAATGGAAATCGTCGCGGACGATCAGGAGTATCGGGCGCGAATGCTCACCACGGAATTCTGGGCGAACGCTGAGGCAGAGGGCCTGGTGTGGCGCAATCGGGAGCTTGGCGAGGTCGCTGAGTTCGCGTTCCCAGCACTCGCGCCGTTCCCGGAACCAGGCCGCCTCATGGTGCGCGGCTTGTATCTTTCAGTCGGCGAACCATGGCCGTGGGATTGGCTGGTAATGCGGATCCGTCGCTGGCGGAAGCCGGATCGAAGAAGCAACGATTGACCTTTGGCTATCGGAGGCTGACTTGACCGCTTACCTCGCCG
Organism: Gemmataceae bacterium; assembly: GCA_035656475.1. GTDB lineage: Bacteria > Planctomycetota > Planctomycetia > Gemmatales > Gemmataceae > SIAQ01. The sequence continues at coordinate 2,287 of DASRSQ010000679.1, forward strand.
AGGCACTGCAGGCGGAGGGCTGGACGGCGCACACCCCGCTGGGGCCGTTCACGAAGGGCGCTTGGGAGCTGGGCTTCGACACGAGCCACTGGATGATTTTGTCGACCAAGGACAATCCACGGGTTTTCGACGTTCCCCTTCCGGACCAGTATCACGTGGGGTGGACGGTCAACCTGGTGGAGCACCTGTGCCGCGTGGAAGACGAGCGGGTGCGATTGCGGATGGCGCTGGGGGCGATTCGCGATATGTCCGGCGTGGCAGAGGCGGGCCGCGCCGCCGCGACCGGGGCATTGGCGGAATGCTACCACAGTTGGCTCATCAATGTCGGCATTCCGGAGGGGCATCTGGGGCGGGTTTTCTGCCCAATCTGTGGACGGCGAGCAGCGGAGCCGGAGTCCCCGTAAGCGTTGTTCGCACGGCGCACGAGCAGACGATGGTTTACCAATCGGCCTCCGAATGAGAATCGATTTGCAAGGCAGCTCTACTCCTTGACAGGGGCCGAGATGATCTGATAATCGCCGTGCCGTCATAGAACTCGTAGCTATGATTGATCGCGCGGCAATTTGTCCGCTGTCCGTGGGGTCGCGCTGGCTGGGCTCCCCGTTACGATTGCACTCAACGTGATGCGCCTGCCAAGACTCTGCGCGACTCGTTGCAAGGGTTTCGCTGCATCGCACGCAGAGATAACGCGGAGCACGGGCAGCGCGACCCACAGACAGCGGACGAAATTGCCTTAGGCCGCCCTTCCGCTCTCCGGGCACACGTCAGACTCAATAGCCTGACGGGGGCGGTATCCTGTCGCAAGACCGTTCCTGTGATTCGCGCCATAT
>DASRSQ010000680.1:0-16544 GCA_035656475.1 Gemmataceae bacterium
TTTCAGCTTGGCGAGTTCGTTGCCGAAGAGGGGCAGCAATTCAACGGCCCCCGCGAACACCTGTGCCCGGGGATTCGTTGGTTCCAACTCCGCTGCCTTCTGTATGTCTGCAATCACCTTCCTCTGCGAAAGCTGCTCGACGATTCTGCACATGCAATCCACGAGGTCCCTTTTGTCGTCGGCGAGCGCCCTGCTTCCCTCGTCGAGGACGATGTTGAGCGAGCGAGACAGGGCGCGCGCCACATAGTGCCTCGGTTGCCGAGGTGCAACTGTCACGGCCTTTTCCATGCACGCGTTAGCTTCATTCGCGATCTTGTAGGCCGCTTGCAGGTTTTCCTTTGGCACGGAGCGCGTGATCACAATGTTCATCAAGGTTTCCATCTGCGACATGCCGCGCGTGGTTGGCGTCAACAGTGCATCGAATATCTTTCCCCACAGGAAATCGCCCAGCGCCATCCAGCATTCACCGTCCTTTGGCGCGAGCTGAACGGCCAGGCGCAATAGCCTTTCGCCTTCGGCCTCGTTTTCGACAGGGAGACTCTGTCCCAGGCGCATTGCCAACCGCCCATTGCGGGGATCCGCTTGCAGTTGCTTCCAGAACAGGTCTGCCGCCTTGGCGGAGGCCTGCTTGCATTTGTCTTCATCGTCGTACAGTTCGCTCAGGCGGTAGTAGCGTTCTGCATCCATGGCGTCGCCGCAGAGTGCCTTTTCGAGAGCAGCGATTTCGGCGGAATGGTCGGTCGACTCGCCCGCGATTACGAAGCCGCGCTGCGTGTTAAAGCCAATACCGATCAGCATTGATCCCTTGGGCGTGCGGATCAACTCGCAAAGCTTCTTGGCATCGACTTGCTGACACTCACCGCGACTTGCAAAGCTGAAGAAGACCAACACGATTGCCAGGCGCCGGGCGTACATGGCGAACCTCCGTGTAAGCTGCGGAGATGAAGGCTGGAGGATAGTAAGCCTTTGCCCAGATTTATGCAAGATATGATGGCCTGTAGCCTGGTAGACTAGCGAAACCCACCCTCCGCGCAAAACGCTGTCGGATGCCTGTAGGACAACGTCCTGTTGGGAAGGTGGGTGTCGCGTTGCTCAAACGGTTACAGTTTCAAACGAGACTTTCCAGCAGATACTTCAGCTTCCGCACCTCGGTCTCCATCGCGAACGGCGCCTCGGCGACGTCGTGCAGGGCGACGCTCAGGAGGCGATCGTAGCGATGACGCTGCAACTGCGAAATGATTCGGCCGTACTCGACTTCGCCCTGGCCGACGCGGACCTGGAACTTGCCCGGGGCCTTGCCGGTGTCGCGCAGTTGCACGTGGCGCACGTACGGGAACAGCTCGTCGTACGATCCGCCCTGATGCGGGCCGTTGATGAACGCGCTTGGATCGAGCGTGACGCCCAGGCCCGGCACGCGTTCGCACAGTTCGCGCGTCGTGCTCGGCAATTCGGTCAGCGTGCCGATGCGTGTCGGCACCGCGAGGATGAGCCCCTCGGCTTGCACCATCTGCGCGAGCTGCCGCAGGCGTTGCGTCTCGACATCGAGGCCAACGCCGCTCGAGGCGGCGGGAATCGTGATCACGGTGACCGCGGTCATGCGGGCCAGCTTGCAGATCGCCTTGAGCTGGCGAAGATATTCGTCATGATTCGGCACATCGAACTCGGCACTGAACGCAGCCGGGCTCAGGCTGGGGCCGATGCGAATGCGCAATGCCGCTTCCGCGACGTCGTGGGCGACTTCTGATGGTTTCAGGTGCGACCCGTTCTCGCAGATCGCGACGTCCACCTTGCTGAATTCCAATTCTGCCATCAGGCGCAGCGCCCGTTCCAGCGGCCAGCGCGCGAAACAGAGCGTCGAACACGAGACGTACATGTTCTCCTCCTCGATCAAACAGCGGCGCCCGATCGTCCCCCGCATCGGGCACGCGCGAAATGTCGGCAGTCATCCACGAAATTAGGCGGCGGTTTATAACCGCAATCGCAATTCATGCAACCCCACTTTGGAGTGGGGTGGCTCGACACCGCTTTCAGCGACAGAATGGTAAGTCCGATGGGCATCTGGGCCACTTGGCCAACTGCGGTTGGCCAACTCGATTCGCGAAAACTCCAGGAAAAACAGCGGTGGAATGGACTAGTTGGCCAACTTCCCGGGAGGGGGGGGTGAGCGGTGGTATGCTGACATGGCAAAGACCAGTTCGGTCGGCGATACTTATACTCGGGTCGCCGACTGGATAGCCAACAAGCTGGCAACTTGCGACTACGACATCGCGGAAGGTGCATCTCATGGAGTGTCGCAGCCCAAAGAAAACCTTGCAGAAAAACGTCGTTCGCGGTATCTGCTGTCTCCGAAACCCGATGACAGGAGAATGGTTTGATGTCGCAACCCGCGTCGCCGCTGCCCAGCGGCTGGATGACCATATTGGATGACGTACACATGCGGCTCGATCAGGCGATCGCGTCGGCCAACGCGCGCATGGACGAGATGTCGATGCATTCGGCGCCGAACATGGTCGAGGCGCGCCATCAGGAAGTCACACGCTGGCGCGAACGCCTGGCCCGCCTGAACACGTTCCTCGAGTCGGCCGAACAGGTCGTGCAGAGCGTTGATGAGGTTTTGCAACAAGAAGAAACTCGGCTGCGCAACCAGATGGCGGCGAGTGCGCGACTCAGGCAAAAGCTGGCGCAGGACGCAAACGGCGCGATAGAATACAAAACATGAATTAATTCGGGCAAATGGCGAAAGGAAAAGGCGAAGGGACACTTTTGCCTTTTTCCTTTTTACTTGCATCGGAGCTTCGCCATGGCCGACTTCGCCGTCATCTTTCCTGCTGCCGGACGATCGTCGCGCTTTCGCGACAAGGAAAAGAAGCCATTCGTCAATCTCGATGGCCGGGCGGTTTGGCTGCGCACGGTCGAGCAGTTCATCACGCGCAGCGATGTCGCGCAGTGCATCATTGTCGTCTCGCCCGACGATCAAGAGATGTTCCGCCGGCGTTACGGCGCCAATCTCGCGTTCATGAATGTGCAGATCGCCAACGGCGGCGCGGAGCGGTTCGAATCGGTTGCCAACGCGCTGGCGTTGGTCAAGCCGGAGGTGCAGTTCGTCGCCGTGCATGACGCGGTGCGGCCGTGCATCACGGAAACGCTGATCAACGAGGTCTTCGCCAAGGCCCGGCAAACCGGAGCAGCGATGCTGGCGGTGCCGGTCTCCGACACACTCAAGCAGGTGGATGCGAGCAAGCAGGTGAAGGGAACGGTCTCGCGCGATGGGGTATGGGCGGCCCAGACGCCGCAGGTTTTTCGCCGCGACCAGTTGGTAGAGGTCTACGAGAATCGCACGCGGCTCGGCGCGAATTTCACCGATGACGCTCAGCTCATGGAAGCCGCGGGCTACGCGGTGCACGTGGTCGATGGGGCGACGACGAACATCAAGATCACGACCAGGCAGGACCTGATCCTGGCGGATGCGATCCTCAAGAGCCTGCCCAAGCCGAAGCCGAGCGGCCCGGCGCATCCGTTCGGCGAAGAAGAGATGTGGGGCGGCCGCGGGCTGAAGTAACTCGGCTCCTCGTTCCCACGCTCCGCGTCGGAACGCACTGCTTCGCACCGCTCCAGCGGCGCGCACCGGATGTCTTGCAGTGGCGCCAGGGTTCCGCAGAGCGAGGACAGCCGGAAGGTCTTGCAGTGGCGCAGCGACTTCGCAAGTGATACTGTCCGCAACGCAGGAGCGTCGCGAAGAAGTGCGTTCCCACGCAGAGCGTGGGAACGAGGAGTACATGCCGATCAGATGCGCTGGTCCATCATACGCACGATTTGGTTTCGCGAGATGCGCGATCAGTTGCGGGACCGGCGCACCCTTTTCATGATCATCGGCTTGCCGTTGATCCTTTACCCCGTGCTGAGTTTGGCAGTGCTGCGGTTTGCGTCTGGATTTGCGGATCCAGTCGTGGGCGTGGTCACCGGGTCGCCGACGCGGAAGCAGTTTCCGCCGCGCGAATCGGAGTTTGCGGGCCGCAGCGTCTTGCCGCCGTTGGCGTTTTTGTCGGTGACGCCGCTGGGCTGCGACCTGTCGCAGTGGTATGCGGCCGGCGCGCTGGCGCGGGCGAGCGAGCTATCGCTGGACTACACGCCTTTGATCCGGGATGGGCTGTTTACCACGTTCGATCACAAGGTGCCGCGGGCCCAGTCGCGCGCATGGGCAGCCACGGCGCAGTTCAAACTTCAGTTTCTCGAACGCTATGATCCCGTCCTGCTCGATGAACGCAGGGTCGATATCATCCTCGAAGCTGCCCCCCATTTCTACCAAGATCTCGAAGCCGGCGAGGACGTGCATTCCCCGCGTCGGCCCGGCCTGACGATTCACACCCGGCACGACGATGATCGCTCGCGCATGGCGGTGCACCGTCTGACACCACTTCTGGATGGCTGGAAGAACGATCTGAAAAAAGTTCGGCTGGTGCGCAAGGGGCTGACCGAGAAATTCCTCGATCCGTTCGACACGGCTCACCCGGAAGACGCCAATATCAACGCTCCGAACCGGGACAATATCGCCGACCTGGTGGTGAAGGTCTTTCCGTTCATGCTCGTGATGTGGACGCTGGCCGGGGCGCTGTATCCGGCGGTCGACCTGTGCGCCGGCGAAAAAGAGCGCGGCACGATGGAGACGCTGCTGATCACGCCGGCCGGACGCGAGGAGATCGTGGTCGGCAAGTTCCTGGCGATCTGGGTCTTCAGCTCGGCGACAGCCCTGCTCAACCTCATCAGCATGGGCATTGCGACTTCGATGTTCGCCGGCTATCTGCCGCACGGCGGTATTGCGGTGTCGGCGCTGGCATGGTGCGTGGTGCTGGCGCTGCCCCAGTCGGCGTTCTTCAGTGCCCTCAGCCTGGCGATCGGCGCCTATGCTCGCAGCTCGAAGGAGGGGCAGTATTACCTGATGCCGCTCTTCGTGCTGACGATGCCGTTGATCTTTCTGACGCTGGCGCCCGGCGTCGAGCTGAATCCGCTCTACAGCCTGGTGCCGGTGACCGGAGTCGCGCTCTTGATGCAACGGCTCATGACGGCGCCGACGCTCGCCGACATCCCCTGGGCGTACTTCGTACCGGTGCTGGCGCCGATCGGACTTTACAGCTGGCTGGCGCTGCGCTGGGCCATCGCCCAGTTCAATCGCGAGGAGGTGCTCTTCCGCGAGGCCGAACGGCTCGACGTGATGCTGTGGTTCAAGAGCCTGTTCCGCGACAAGGAGCCTGTACCAACGGCCGGCCAGGCGTTCTTCGCGGTCGGCATGTTCATCGGCCTGCACTGGCTGTCGCTGGGCTTTGGCGACCGCTGGTCGCTGGAGATGCACACCGCCATCAGCGAGCTGGCGTTCGTGGCGATGCCGGCGCTGTTCATGGTGCTATTGCTGAACACGCAACCAGGAGAATCGCTGTACCTGAACTGGCCGCGCGGCCGCGAGGCGGGACTGGCCGCGCTGCTCGCGCTCCTGATGCTTCCCGCGATGACCGGCCTGACCCAGGCGGTGGCAGCATGGTTCCCGCGCATCCTCGAAGGCGCCCATCCGGAACGCATGCATCCGTTGATCGAGATCCTGCGCGCCATCCGCGAGCGCGATGATCTCGACGCATCATCGCTGGTGCGCGATATTCTCGCGTTCGCCCTGGTGCCGGCCATCTGCGAAGAGCTGGCGTTTCGCGGACTCGTGTTGCGCGGCTTGCACCACAGCTTCCGGCCGCGCAACGCGGTCCTGCTCAGCAGCTTCTTCTACGCGCTGTTTCACATGAACGTCTTCCTGTTCGTGCCGACGTTCGTGCTGGGCGTGATCCTCGGCTTGCTGACGGTGCGCAGCAAGAGCCTGCTGCCGGCGATTCTGTTCCATTTGCTGCACAACGCGGTCCTGATAGCGCTGATCCCGCTCAGCCATTATTCCGAAGGCGCGCTCCCCGCCGTTGCCCGCGTCGGCTGGCCAATCATCATCGCGCTTTGCCTGGGCGTGGCGGGAGCACTCGTGTGGTGGCTGTACCGCAAGCCCTACGTCGATCTTGCCCGCCGCGAAGCGGAGGCAGCCCGCAAGTAGTATCAATCGTCCAGGCAGGTGCGATCGAGGTCGAGGACCCGTCGTACGCCGCGGGCCAGTTCGAGCGGGCGGAACGGTTTGTGGACAAAGTCGCGCACGCCGATGGCACGCAGTCGATCGCGTGCCGGGCCATCGGGCAACGGCGTCGACACGATCACACGCGAGAACCGCAGGCAGGACGCACGCACCTGTTCGACAGCCGATTCGTCGCAGGCCGGCAGATTGAGCAGGAGCAAATCGATCGGATAGCCGGTCGGCCAGCGGTTCATCTCGGTATCGGCAACCAGGACGGTGTAGCCAAAGCTTTCGAGGATGCCCTGCGTGATGGCCCGAACGACGACCTGATCGTCGGCGATGAGGACCGTCTCACTGCCGACCAGGGCATCCCAATCGCATTCCACTTCCGCATGAGTCACGACGTGAAGCAAAAGTTCGTGCAATGCCGCCAGTTCCTCGCGGACGGCGTCGGATCGTTGCTTGAGCCGGGGGAATTCCGGCGCCTGGGGAAAAAACGTGCCGACTTCGAGCTCGCCTGACCCGCTCTGGGACGTAACATCTTCAATCATGACAATCACCCTATCAGCGCCGGGTAGAATCGCGGAGGCGGGGCCCGCGAAGTATCGAGGGGAAGGGCGGAAAGGCTTGTGGATCTGCCGCGCCGGAAAGGGGAGGATTCGAATCGCGGCAGGACGCTGTTATCAACTCTACGCTACACCAGGACACTCCGCAAGCCCTCAGGTACTCGTTCATGTGAGGAACATTCTTCAACGGCGTGCATGCATCGCGATGTCGTAGCCGCAATCTGCCAGCTGGCAGGCCCGAAACTTCGGCGGCCAGATAAGCCTCGGCTGAGCCAACATTTGCAATGGTACGTGATCGCCGTCCCTGCAAGCCTGCCAGCTGGCAGCGTGCGGCTACGGCATCGCGGTGCATGCAACCTCGACGAGTTTGCAACGCGAGGCGCGTCCTATTTCGCCTCCTTGAGCAGATCGAGTGCCGCCATGCTCATGCACATCACGCCGGTGCGCATCGACGGGTCCACGATCGGATAATACAGGTCCGAATGCAGCGAGATCGGCGGCAGTTTGCCCATGCGCATTGCGCTGACGCGCTCCGTAGGCAGCGTACCGAGGAAGAAGAAGAAGTTTGGGATCCCCTCGCGGCCGTAGCGCGAAAAGTCCTCGCCCCCCATCAAGGGCTCTTGCTGGATCACGTTGTCCTTGCCAAGCACTGCACGAAAGACGCCGCTCGTGCGCTTCGCCAGCTCGGCAGTGTTGTAGAGGGCGGGCGTGAAGTTATCCTGGTCCACCTTGACGATCGGCTCGGGCGCCTTCGCCGCCAGGGCGGCGGCCTTGGCGATGCGCGGGATCGCCTCGAGCACATGAGCGCGGACGCTGTCCTTGGTCGTGCGGACCGTGAGCTGCATCTTCACCTCGGCCGGGATGATGTTGTGACGCGTGCCGCCGTGGATCGAGCCGACCGTGACGACGCACGGATCGAGCGGATTGTTCTCCCGGCTCACGATGGTTTGCAAATCGAGCACAATGCGGGCGGCGATGACGACTGGGTCGATGGTCGTGTGCGGGGCGGAGCCGTGGCCGCCTTTGCCTTTGACGAGGATGTCGACAGAGTCGACGTTGACGAGCGAGAGGCCTTCGGTGTAGCCGACGGTGCCATGCGGGATGCGGGTGTCGCAGTGCAGGCCCAGGCAGTAGTCGGGGCGCGGGAAGCGTTTGAAGAGGCCGTCGGCCAGCATCTTGCGAGCGCCGGCGCCGACCTCCTCGGCGGGTTGGCCGATGAAGACGAGCGTGCCGCGCCACTGGTTCTTAAGGTTGGCGAGCACGCGCGCGGTGCCGACCCAGCAGGTCATGTGCATGTCGTGGCCGCAGGCGTGCATGATGCCGACTTCGTTGCCTTCCTTGTCGCGCGTGCGGACCTTGCTGGCATAAGGGACGCCCGTCTTCTCGATGACGGGCAGCGCGTCCATGTCGGTGCGAATGAGGACGGTGGGGCCGTCGCCGTTCTTGAGGACGCCGACGATGCCGTGCCCGCCGATTTTTTCGGTGACCTGGAAGCCGAGGGTGGTCAGTTCCTTGGCCAGTCGGCCGGCGGTTTTTTCCTCTTCGTAGGATAGCTCGGGATGGCTGTGCAGCTGTTGATAGAGAGCGGTGAGGCTCTTGATTTCGCCGTCCATCACACCCGCGACCTTCGCCTTGCGAGCGGCGACGTCATAACTCGGGGCCTGGGCCTGTGCGGCTTCCGAGATCATTCCGACCAGTGCGACAATAGTGATGAAAATACGCATGTTTGGTTCCTTCGCGTTAATCCGTTGCATACGTAATGGTGCCGACCAATAAGTCTTCAATTCAGCGAGTGGATATTGGGGCCAAAATCCACTCGCATATTTGAGGTTTTAGTCAGGATAGCCCGGGAAGATTGGAAAAATCCAGGATTTTTTCAATTGGTAGGAATCGTGTCCTGTATAATCAAGGTATCGCGTGCCGAGCCAGTGCTACTGCGATAGGGTCGCTGTGAGGAGATGGCCCGATGTCCGATATCGCCGTTACTGTGGAACCGGTGCTTCTGACAGGGGTGCCGAAATTGTTCCATGGCGGCGCGATGTACGCTATCACGATGCATCTGGACATCGAGAAGCTTAGGTCGAGTTATGGCGACTCGTTGAGCGGCATGGGTTCACCTGGCAGCAAGGAAGTGTGTATTTCGGCAGCGAGACCGTTACTTCGGTAACGTGTGTATTTGCTGCAATGGATCTCGCTCGGACATTGCCCTGGTATGCGTCTTCGGTGCGCGACATTCGCATGCTGCGAGTCGAAGAACTGAACGACCTGATGCCTGCGATACAGCAGGCGAGCGAAGACATAAAACGGGGCGCTTGAGCGACTAAATTTAATAGTGAGGTGCAAATATGTCTGTAGGACGCCGACTGACGACTGAAGAGAAAAAGGAAATCTTCTCGCATCTTGTGGCCACTCAGGATGCCGGGGAAACCGTGCGCAAATCCTACGAAACTGTGACCGAGCAATTCGACATCAGCGAAGAGCAACTCAAAGCCATCGAACAGGAAGGCTCCGACAACGATTGGCCGCCGCTAGGCGAGCCGGTGTCGGCCGCCTGACCGCGATGGGCCTGCGAATATATCGACGGCAAATCGAGAATGCGTTCTCGGTTTGCCGTTTGTGCTTTGTAGGGTGCGTGAACCACCGTCAGCGGCTTGTTGCTGCAACGATGCCTTCTTCAATCGGCGAAGGCCTCCCCAAAATCGTAATTTCCCACCCGGTGCGTTTCGCGCACCCTACTTCCTATCATTTCCCGATGGAGTTCTTCCGCAACAAGTCGATCCTTATCACCGGCGGCTCGTCCGGCATCGGCAAGGCGACGGCGCTGCGCCTGGCCCAGCATGGCGCACACATCGCACTCGCGTCCCGCAAGCGCGACGCGCTCGAACCGGTCGCGGCGGACATCGAGCGTGCCGGCGGCGCGGCGCTCGTCGTCCCGACCGATGTCACGGATGCGGAGCAGGTACGGGCTGCCGTCGCGGCGACCGTGGCGCGCTTTGGCAAGCTCGATATTCTGGTCGCGTCCGCCGGCCTGTCGATGCGGTCGTACTTCGAGAATTCGCAACTGGATGCGATGGAGCGCGTCATGCGCGTCAATTTTTTTGGTACCTTGTACGCCACGCACTTCGCGTTGCCTTATGTGAAGGCGACGAAGGGATCGCTGGTCGCCGTCAGCAGCCTGACGGGCAAGCGCGGCATCCCATCGTACTCCGTCTACGGAGCGAGCAAGTTCGCGATTCAGGGACTCTACGACGCGCTGCGCCTGGAAGTGATGCGGCACGGCGTCCACGTCGGCGTGGTGTCGCCGGCATTTGTGGACACGCCGCTGCGCGACAACGTACTCGGCCCGGACGGCAAGCCGTGGGACGTTCCGCCGCCGCCGCCGTTCCGCATCTGGCCGGTCGAGAAATGCGTCGACCGCATCGTGCGGCTGATTCTGAAGCGCAAGCGCCAGGCGCTGATGCCGGCGTTCACCGGTCCGCTGCTGGTCATCGACGAAATGATGGGTCGGCTGATTGGCGACCGCATCCTGATGCGGCGCTTTCCGCCGGAGCAACGTTGATTGCGAACATCTCCCTTATTGCCAAGGACTTACGGCACTTTCGCCTGCGCTATTTGGCGACGGAATTGTGTCTCAATTCGAAGACTTCAATTCGCGAAAAATCATTGCAATCCGGTTTCGGGGCAGTATCGTCTAACCCATAGACCATTTTTCGCCTCTGTTGGACGAAAGGAACTATCATGAGGATTCTGCCAGGCCGAATTCCTCTGCTTGTCGCGGCGGTCGCGCTGGTGTTGGGCAACGCAGCCAACGCCCGGGCGGCGTGCTGCTATTTCTCCGCGAAGAATGCCGACATTCTTCAGCCCGCCCAGAAGGTGTTCATCACCTGGGATCCGACCGAGAAGGTCGAGACGTTCACCGTGCAGCCGAAGTTCGAGGGGAACGCCCTGGATTTCGGCATGGTGATTCCGACGCCGTCGCAGCCGAAGCTGCACCAGATGCCGCGGGACTTCTTCAAGCATCTGGCGGTGTACACGATCATGAAGAAGCGCGAGTCGCCGCACTCCAAGCTGCTGCCGCAGATGATGTTCTTCGCGCCGGGGGCGGCCTTTGGCGGCGGCGGGTTCGCTCGCAATCAGGCGGCGAAGGCTGACAAGGACGGCATGGGGGCTCCGCTTCCGCCACCGGTCCGCGTCCTCGAAGCGGGCATCGTCGGCACGCTCGAATACAAGATCCTCGAGGCCGACCGGGCCGACGCTCTCTTCGATTGGCTCAAGGAGCACAAATACAGCTATTCCGGCGATGAAGCCACGCTGAACTACTACATTCAGAAGAAGTGGGTCTTCACCGTCATGAAGATCGACACGATGCAAATGAAGCGCAACAAGGACGGCACGTTCGATGGCGAGGTGTCGCCGACCCGTTTCCAGTTCTCGAGCGAAAAGCTGATCTACCCGCTCAAGATCACGCAAATCTCCGTTCGCGAACGGACCGAAGCCCTCTTCTATGTCCAGGCGCCGTTTAAGGTCGATCTGCCAGGCGACATGACGTACCAGTACAACTGGCTCACAATGCTGCAGTGGTCGATGGGTTGCGCCGGCGGCATCCCGGGCCGCGGCCAAATCTGGATGGACGACATGAAGGCGCAAACGCCGGCCCTGATGGCTCGCGCTCGTGAACTCAACTTCCAGTTCCAGCCCCGGCAACGGCCGACGCCGAACAAGAAGGGACACATCCCGACCACGATGGAATGGGCCCGCAAGCTATCCGCGACCGACATCAAGGTTCTGCGTGGCGAAGCCCCCTATGCCGAGAAGGTCCCGGACGTCGACGAGGGCTTCACCCAGGCCGACATGAAGGATCCCGCTCGTTCGCAGGCGATCACCAAGGTCATCCAGGCTCGCCTCGCCAAGTGCCAGAAGGAACGCCCGTTCGGCTACCTCGTCCGTGAAGCCCCGGCGGACGACGTCCGCAATCTCAACCAGCTCCTCGGCCACCTGCGCGAAGGTCTGTTCATCACGAAGTTCCGCAAGACCTTTGCCCGCGACGAAATGAACGACGACCTGTCGATCGTCCCCGCCCGTTACAACGGCGCTGAGGACACCTCGGAGTACGAGGAAATGCTGCCTTCGTCCCCGCCATGATCTAATTTCCGTTTAGCCCCGCATCGCAGATGCGGGCGGACAAGATCCATTCGCTGAAACCGGATACTGTCCGCCCGCCTCTACGAGGCGGGGGCTAAATGTGGTTGAAGCACCGTCCAAAGCCCTATAAGGAGATTTACCTCATGCGTACCTATTGGCTGCTGCCTGCGTTGGCGCTCGGCCTGCTTGTGCCGGCGACGTCGCGTGCGGCGTGCTGCTACTTCTCGGCGAAGAACGCCGACATTCTGCAGCCGGCCCAGAAGGTGTTCATCACCTGGGACCCGGCGGAGAAAGTCGAAACGTTCACCGTGCAACCGAAATTCGAGGGGAACGCTCTCGATTTCGGCATGGTGATTCCGACGCCGAGCCAGCCGAAGCTCGACACGATGCCGCGTGACTTCTTCAAGCATCTGGCGATCTACACGATCATGAAGAAGCGCGAGTCGCCGCACTCGAAGCTGCTGCCTCGACCCAACTACGGCTTCGGCCGCGGCGGCATGATGCCGCAGGCCGCTCGCGCCATGGCAGCCGATAGCAAGGGCAAAGCTGCCGAACCGGACCGTCCGAAGGTCATCGTCCTGGAAGCGGGCGTGGTCGGCTCGCTGGATTACAAGATCATCACCGCCGAGCGTGCCGATGATCTCTTCACCTGGCTCAAGGAAAACAAGTACAGCTACTCCGGCGATGAAGCCACGCTGAACCACTACGTTCAGAAGAAATGGCTCTTCACCGTCATGAAGATCGACACCATGCAGATGAAGCGCAACAAGGACGGTACGTTCGACGGCGAAGTCACGCCGACGCGCTTCAAGTTCGCTTCCGAGAAGCTGATCTATCCCTTGAAGATCACGCAGATCTCGGTGCGTGAACGAACCGAGGCGCTCTTCTATGTCCAGGCGCCGTTCAAGGTCGATCTGCCAGGCGACATGACCTACCAGTACAACTGGCTCACGATGCTGCAGTGGTCGATGGGTTGCGCCGGCGGCATCCCGGGCCGCGGCCAAATCTGGATGGATGACATGAAGGCGCAAACGCCGGCCCTGATGGCCCGCGCTCGCGAACTCAACTTCCAGTTCCAGCCACGCCAACGGCCGACGCCGAACAAGAAGGGGCACATCCCGACCACGATGGAATGGGCCCGCAAGCTGACCAAGGCCGACATCGACATCCTCGGCGGCAAGGCGCCGTACAGCGAAACGGTACCGAACGTTGACGAAGGCTTCACGCAGGCCGACGTCAAGGACCCGGCTCGCGCCGAGGCGATCTACAAGGTCATCCGTTCGCGTCTGGCCAAGGCCCAGCAGGAACGACCGTTCGGCTATCTGGTCCGTCACGCTCCGGCTGCCGACGTTAAGGACTTGCAGCAGCTCGCCGGCCATCTGGGCGAGAATCTGTTCATCACCAAGTTCCGCAAGACGTTCGCTCGCGATGAGATGAACGACGATCTGTCGATCGTGCCGGCCCGCTACAACGGCGCGGAAGACACGTCGGAATACGAGGAAATGCTGCCCAGCTCGCCGCCATGATCTGTGCGATTGGGTGACGAGGAATGGGGAACGAGGAATCAGGGACGAGGAAGACGACTTCCTGGTCCTTGATTCCTCGTTCGTCGTTTCATGCGTCAACTGCAATGGTCTTCCGGCCTGAAGGGCCGGTTCTGTCAGCGCAGGCCGCAGGCCTGGGAAAGTTGAGTCCAATTGTAACTCGGCCCTGAAAGGGCCGTTCGACCATCTTGCATCGCAATGAACGAGCCCTTCAGGGTCGAATGTTGCGTGGTGTGCCTTTTCCCAGGCCTGCGGCCTGGGCGGCCCTTCAGGCCGGAAAACATGAGTTGATGGCAATTGCCACACGCGAAGAATTCGGGAATTCCTGCGCTGTCGGCTGTTCGGTTATCGTCTTCTATGAATGACTCGCCACAAGACACGAATAAAAGGATGCACCCAATGCGTAACCTCTTCCTCATGCTGCTGTGCGCCGCACTGGGACTTGGGCTGCTGGCCACGAGCAGCTCGGCCCAGCCGAACAAGAAGGATCCGCCCGATCCGGAGAAGGTGCTCGCCGATCTGCTGGCCAGGGCAAAAGAACGGGGCAAGGACAAGGTTCAGGCTCGCATCGACGCCATCATGGGGCTTGCCGACTTCGGCGCCAAGGCGGCGCCGGCCATTCCTGACCTGATCGATGCGCTCCAGGACAAGAACGAGGATCTCCGGCTCAACGCCGCCATCGCGCTCGGCAAGATCGGCACGCCGGCGATTGCAGAAGTGGCCAAGCTGCTGAAATCAGAAGACGACGGGGCAAGGTTCTACGCCGTCTGGACCATCGGCGCCATTGGCCCGGACGCCAGGGCGCACGTACCCACCGTTATTGGCTTGTTGACGGACAAGAATGTGGATGTGCGCCGCAAGGCCGCCTTCACGCTGGGTCGCCTGGCGGGGAGTCCAGCAAAGACGATTCGTGCCCTGGCCGATGGCTTCAAGGACGAGTCGCCGGAAGTGCGTCAGGCCGCCGGCGAGGCGCTATCGAAGTTCGGCATTGCAGCGGTCCCCACACTGATTGAGCTGCTCAAGAGCGACAACCGCGACGAACGCCATCAGGCGGCCACGTCGCTCGGCGACATCGGCGGCGAGGCCAAGGACGCGCTTCCGCTCTTGAAGGACCTGTTCCTTTCGAAGACCGACATGCAATCGCGCGATCCCTTTCACTTTGCCCAGATGATCGCGAAGATCGGCGGCAAGGACGGCGTGGCCGCCCTCGAGGCCGGCTTCAAGGACGAACGAGCGGACGTTCGCCAGGCTGCTGCCCAGTCGCTGCAAACCATCGGCGCTGACGCGGTCGGCGTCCTCATCGATGGCCTCGGCTCCAAAGATGTCAACGTGCGCCGGCTCTCCGCCCAGACCCTCATGCCGATGCGTATCGGCGACAAGTCGGTCGTCATCGCCCTGGCGTACGCGCTGTCGGACGAAGATGACCAGGTGCGCCAGCTCTCGATCAGCGGCCTGGCCCAGCTCGGCGTTCCGGCCAAGATGGGGGCCGCCAAGATCAAACTAGCGCTCACCGATCTCAATCCGAACGTCCGCCAGCAGGCGTATTACCTGCTCTTGAACCTGAACGAGAATCCGCAGGACGCGCTCAAGAAAGGGCTGGAAAGCAAGGATGCCAAGATCCGCATCAACACCGCGAGTCTGATGGTCAGCGTCAACTTCGACGTCAACTCGGCGGTGCCTGTTCTCGTCGATGGGCTCAAGAACGACGACCTGGGCTTGCGAATGCAGGCCGCCTCGACATTGGCACAGAGCGGCCGTGAACGCGAAAAGGTGGTGCCGATTTTCATCGACGGCCTGACGCACAAGTCGATGAGCGTGCGCATCCAGGCCGCCCAGGGTTTGCAACGCATCGGCAACGCCGGCGACAAGGCCCACAAGGCGCTCGTCACCGCCCTTAGTGACTCCGAAGCAAGCGTCCGTCAGCAAGCACTATGGGCGCTGCAGAACCAGGGAAATCTCCAGGCCATCCTGCCCGAACTCATCAAGATGAGCAAGGACAAGGATAACGGCATCCGCGGCAACATTGTCTGGCTGCTCGCCCGCGCCGGCGACGATGGCATGTCGCCGCTCGTCGACATGCTCAAGGATTCCGACCTCAATGTCCGCATCAACGTGTCGAACACGCTGCGCCAGCAAGGCCAGCGTGTCGCCAAGGTGCTCCCCGCCATCAAGGAAGCCGCCCTCAAGGACGAAAATTCCACGGTCCGGCTCAACTGCATGTCCGCCATCGCCTTCGCGGGCGGCGACGGCGCCAAGTACGTCGCCGAGCGCTTTGTCAAGGAGAAGGACGCCAACGTGCGCGCCGGGCTTTACAACACGCTGATCTATTCCAACCAAAAACAGCACGCCCTGCCGCTCGTCCAGACCGCCATGAAGGATCCGGCCGGTCCGGTTCGGCAGGCGGTCATCAACTCGCTCTACAACCTGGGCCGTGATTCGGAGATCGGCTTCGAGGCGTTCAAGCTCGGCATCAAGGACGCCGACCAGAACATCCGCATCCAGGCCGCCTACACCGCGAGCCTCTATGGCGCCAAGTCTCACGGTCCGCTCGAGGAGGCGCTCAAGGGGGTCAAGGACAGCGGCGCCCGCCAGGCGGTCCTGCAAGGCATGATGAGCACGGCGTACAAGTCGAAAACCGCCCTGACACCATTGACGGAATGCCTGAAGGATGGGAATCCGCAGGTGCGTTTCAGCGCCTGTCAGTTGCTGGCCAACATCGGCCCCGATGCCGCCGTCGCGTTGCCGCAATTGCGCGAACTGACGAAGGATGGGACCCCGTTCGTGCAGAACGCCGCCCGTAACGCCATCGCTCGCATCGAGAAGAAATAGCATCGGCCACCAAGCCCAGGGGTGTGCGTACTCGCGAACCCCTGGGTTTCTCCCGCCTCACATTGTCTCTTCTCACTTCTGACGCTACATCAATCATTAGCCCCGCTTGGAACGAATTCTCATGGCCCACCGTACCCATTTATCGGCGCGTGAATCGGCGCTCCTGGTCATTGACGTGCAGGAAAAGCTGATGGTCAAGATTCCGCGCGCGGAATCGATCATCGGCAACATCGCCTTCCTGATCGACGTCGCGCGCGCGCTGGAAGTCGAAGTCGTCGCCACCGAGCAGTATCCGAAGGGCCTGGGTCCGACCGTGGCGTCGCTCGCGCAGCGTCTGCCCACGCGCCCCGACAAGCTCACCTTCAGCTCCTG
>DASRSQ010000681.1:0-6287 GCA_035656475.1 Gemmataceae bacterium
TACTGATGGGGAATCTCGGCCGAAAAGCGCCTGCCGCGAGCAGGGCGAGCTTACGGAACGCCGCAGCGGGCGGCAGTTTCGCATTCGTGTCCCCCAACAAATGATCGAGATCGATCTGGTGCGCCGACAATACGCCATCAAAGTGCGGATGGGCTCCAAACCTGAAATCGGCGGTGCCGGTCAGGTTTATGGCCTGAGGCTCCGAACCGTATTGAAACTCGGCATCCTGCATCAACGCGCCCGACGCGGTGACCTTGACCTTGCCACCCAATCGCCACGGGGCGCTCACCGAACCCGCCTGCTGCGCGGCAATGGCAACAGGACGGGCGACGTTCAACGTTCCATCAAACTGCGGCTTGCCTTGTGCAAGCGAGAGCGTTCCGTCGCCTTCGATACTCAATGGATAGCTGACCGGATTAACACTCAATTGAAGCTTCAGCTTGCCGTCGTCACCAAGCCGGCCAACAGCAAGGCGATACGGATAAAGATCGTCACCGATCTTGAACGCACCCTCCCCTTTAACGGGACCGAGCAGCGATCGCGCATCGCCATTGAACCAGACCTTGTCGAGCGCCAGCGTCTGGCCATTCGCGGCATCGCTGAGCACGACCCTTCCATCATGCACACTCAGCCGATCAATTGAAAAAATGTCGGGGTCGAACTTCACAGCGACGGCCGGGGCTTGCACATGGCCGGAACGGTCGAGTCCGAGGTGAAGCTGCAAGCCCGCAACATCCATTTCCGTTGCGTGCCATTCACCCCGCATCAAAGGCCCGAGGCCGAACTCGACCCCGACCGACTGCGCATGAATTGCTTCGCTGCTCTCCGGCCCGATTGTGACGTCATGCAAGACGAGCCGCGGCGACGGCAGCAAGCGCGCATCGATTGCCCCGGCAACGCGAACCTTCGCACCGAGAAAATGGCTTACCTCGCTTTCGACGAGCGTGCGGTGGCTGCCCCAATCGATCACGAAAGGGCCTACCAGCGCTGCGACGAGCGCCAGAATGATCGCGATGCCCAGTCCAAGAAGTGTTGTCTGCACACAAAGCTCCGGCGCGGGTCCGCAGGGCCCCACCCACGTCCGCGCTTTGACTGGCTGAAATCCTACGCCATTTCTATCGGTTTTGGAGGCAAATCTATGTCGCGCGGCGGACGGATCAGCCGAAGTCGATGATCTTGCCCGGGTTCATGATGTTCTGCGGGTCGAGCGCCTTCTTGATCGCCGCCATGGCGGCCCGCGCGGCAGCCCCATGCTCGGCCAGAAGGTATTTCATCTTGCCCTGACCCACGCCGTGTTCCCCGGTGCAGGTGCCGTCCATCGCCAGCGCCAACTCGACCAGCCGCTCCATCAACTGCTTGGCACGTCCGACTTCGTCGGCGTCACTCAGGTCGACCAGCAACGTCAGATGAAAATTACCATCGCCGACATGGCCGAGGATCGGAGCCGTCAGCCGTAGCGCGGCAATTTCTTGCTGGGTAGCGGTTACACATTCGGCAAGGCGCGAGATCGGAACACAGACATCCGTTGCGAAAGCAGCCGCCCCGGGGCGCAGATGACGCGCCGCCCAGTATCCATCATGTCTCGCCTGCCAAAGCCTTGAACGCTCTTCGGGTTTCGTTGCCCAATCGAAAGGTCCTCCACCGAGCTCCCTGGCGATTTCACCGAAACGCCGGGACTGTTCCGCAACGCTTGCGTCCGTGCCGTGGAATTCAAGAAAAAGCATCGGCACTTCCGGGAGGGTCAACTTCGAATAAGAATTCACGGCTTTGATCTGCAGCGCATCGAGCAGCTCGATGCGGGCGACGGGAATGCCGGACTGGATCGTCAGGATCGTTGCGTTGCAAGCCGCGTCTACCGAGGGAAACGGGCAAACGCCTGACGCAATCGCTTCTGGAATACCGGAGAGCTTCAAGGTCAGCTCGGTAATCACGCCGAGCGTTCCTTCGGCGCCCACGATCAGGCGCGTGAGATCGTACCCGGCTGACGATTTCTTGGCTCGGCGCGAGGTGGTCATCAGTTCGCCATTGGCCATGACCACTTTCATGGCGAGCACGTTGTCCTTCATCGTGCCATAGCGCACCGCATTCGTGCCGGAGGCGCGCGTCGCCGCCATGCCGCCCAGCGAGGCATCGGCGCCTGGGTCGATCGGAAAGAACAGGCCCTGATCACGCAGGTGCTCGTTCAGCGCTTTGCGCGTGATTCCAGGCTCGATGACGCAGTCGAGGTCCTCGGCGTGTACGGCGAGGACTTTGGTCATATCACGGAAGTCGATCGAAATTCCGCCGAACGGCGCGTTCACATGACCTTCGAGCGATGTGCCGGTACCGAAGGGGATGACGGGTACGTCGTTTGTCGCGCACAGCCGAACAATCTGCTGCACTTCTTCCGTCGATTGCGGGAAAACGACGGCATCCGGCGGTTGATTCGGGACCCAGGTGAGCGTGTTTCCGTGCTGCTCGCGCACGGCTTGCGAGGTCACGACACGATTGCCGAACATTGAAGCGAGCGCGGCTATAGTCTTTTCACTCGCGCTCGCGTTACGCCTTCTCCCGGCGGCTGCACCGCTCAAAGCCATTTCGAATTCCTCTGCCACGTCCAGCGATTAGCTGGACGTTAGCAGAGCAAGCAGCGCGGAGTGAACGAAATTCAGGCCCGCGGCGAAAGATCCAATTACGGTGCCGGCCGTATGCGACTTTCGTTTTGCGGCGACTTGCGAGGCAGCGGCACGATCATCGAAACCCGCCGGCGATACTCGCGGTACTGATCGCCGAAGACGGCGATGAGATCATGCTCCTCAAACGCGATACCGACGAAAATGTAAGCCGTCGTCACCGCGGCGAACAGCAGGTGGCCAGCCGTCATCGTCGGAGTGGCCCAGAAAGCGATGATAAATCCGAGATAAATCGGATGACGCACGAAATTGTAGAACAGCGGCGTACGAAACCGCACCGGCGGCATCTCCTTGCCGACGAGATTGTTGGCAACCTGATGCAAGCCGAATAGCTCAAAATGGTTGATGAGAAACGTGCTGAGCAACACGCTGCCCCAACCGATCGCTTCAAGGACGACGAGCGCGGTTGCAAGGCGCGAATCGTGAACCTGCCAGACAACGTGCGGGATCGGCCGCCATTGCCACATCAACAGCGCGAGCGCAAGCGTCGCCAGCAACACGTAAGTGCTGCGCTCGATCGGCGTCGGAATGATCTTCGTCCACAATCGCTTGAACTGCGGACGGGCCATGACACTGTGCTGGATGGCAAAGATCGACATCAAGACAAGGTTGATGACGACTGCCATCACCACCGGCGTGGTCGGACCATTATCGATCGTCTTGGGAACCCCAACGCCGGCCACGAAACCGATGGCATAAAGAAACGTGGCGAAGAAAAAAAGATAGACGACGACTCCATAGATGAAGCCGAGAATGCGATTCATAGTCGCCTCCTGTTGTGGCTGGTTTGCGCATCAGCGCTTCGTAACGACCACCTCGAGATACTCGCCCGGCACCACCATGGTGCCGTCGAACGCCTTGTTCTTGCGTTCGATAAGGTCGAGCAGATCCTTTTTCAGATCATCCTGCTCAGCAGGGCCGAGCGCTGCAAAAGCTTTGTGTAAGGGTCCGTAATAGGCTCTGAATACGTCCACGAAATGCTCGGCTGATCGGTAGCGGAAATTGAAATCACGCGGCACCGCCTGAACCGAACTTGCGGCGTAGCCGAACAATTCATTGAGCCGCTCATGAGTCCCCCAGGCGAGTGGAGACTTCACGCCGGCGGGCGGAGCAACATATTTGCCGATGATCTTGAACATCTGCCCGACGAAGCCGCCCGGGGTCCAGTTGGCGAGGCCGATTTTGCCGCCGCGCTTGCAGACGCGGAGTAGCTGGGCGGCGGCCTTGTCCTGGTTAGGTGTGAACATTACGCCGAACGTTGAAACGACCGCATCGAAGGAGCCGTCGGGGAAAGGCAGCGACTCTGCATCGGCCTCGATGAATTCGATTGTCAAACCGTCGGCCGAGGCGCGGGCACGGCCTCGTTCAAGCAACGCGGGTACGTAATCCGTCGAGGTGACCTCGCACCAACGGCGCGCGGCCGCAAGCGTGACATTGCCGTTGCCGGCGGCGACATCGAGCACCTTCTGTCCGGCGTGCAGGTCGAGCGCCTCGCATAAATCTTCGCCGACGATCTGCAATGTTGTCCCGATCAGCGCATAGTCCCCGGACGACCAGGCCGTGCGTTGCCGGGCCTTGACGGCCCCAAGATCCGGGGCTGCCGTGGTTTCGGCTTGCCCGATTGACCCCTGAACGGGTTGCGCGAGAGGGCTCATCGTCGTCTCCTTTGTGCTCTGGTGCGAGCGATCTTCGCCCCGAGCCAATCGAAAGGCTTTGCCCTCCACTTGATTTCCGCTTGAGGTGGGCTTGATTATTTCGTGAGAGCGGGTTTCTAGTCCTGTCTTGGGACTGTGCCGTGAAATTTCACTTTGAGAATCATGTGCTTGACGTCGGCCGCCGCGAGCTTTGCCGCGGTTCGGAGCCGGTACCCATCGAGCCGCAGGTGTTCGACCTGCTGGTCTACCTGGTGCAGAACCGGGACCGCGTGGTCACCAAAGACGACCTGATCGCGTCGGTTTGGGGCGGTCGCATTGTCTCGGATTCGACCCTCACCAGCCGCATCAATGCCGCCCGCAAGGCCATCGGCGACAGCGGCGAACAGCAGCGACTTATTCGTACCATTGCGCGCAAGGGAATTCGCTTCGTCGGCGACCTGCTCGACGAAACACAAGTGCGCGAGAGCGCGGCAGAAATCGCGCGCCCCACCCTGCCCGACCGGCCGGCGATCGCCGTGCTTCCGTTTCTCAACATGAGCGGCGATGCCGAACAGGACTACTTCTCGGACGGAATCAGCGAGGACATCATCACCGCCTTGTCTAAGCTGCGCTGGTTTTTCGTGATCGCCCGCAACTCGTCTTTTGCGTACAAAGGCAAGTCGGTCCACCTGAAGCAGATCGGCGAAGAGCTTGGCGTCAGCTACGTGCTCGAAGGCAGTGTGCGCAAGGATGAAGGCCGCGTGCGCATCACCGCGCAGCTCAACAACGTCGCGACCGGCGGCCACATCTGGGCCGAGCGCTACGACCGCGATCTTTCAGACGTCTTCGCCGTGCAGGACGAAATCACCGAGGCGATTGTCGCTGCTATCGAACCGCAAATCTATGCCGCTGAGGATTTCCGCGCTCAACGCAAGCCGCCGGACAGCCTCGATGCCTGGGATCTGGTGATGCGGGCGCTCGCACATTACTGGCGCGTCACGCGGCAAGACAACGTCGTGGCGCAAGCCTTGCTCGAGAAAGCGACCAGCATCGACCCCAATTACGGGCAGGCCCTCGGTCTGCTCGCCAACAGCTACATGTTCAGCGCCCATATGGGCTGGGCCGATATGGCCGCGACCGCCCCGATTGCAGAACGCGCGGCTGTTGCCGCCATTCGCAGCGACAGCGAGGACCCTTGGGCGCACCTTGCTCTCGGACACGTTTATCTGATGGCACGCCGCTTCGACGATTCACTTGCAGAATATGAAACGGCGCTGCGCCTTAACCCGAATTGCGCGTTGGCGCAGGCTTATTACGGTCTCTGTCTTTCCTACAACAGCCGCTGGCAGGAAGCCGACGAGGCCGCGCGGCGTGCAATTCGTTTGAGCCCGCGTGATCCGTTGCGCGCGATTTATTGCGGCATCGTTTCTTACGCGCGATTTGTCGGCAAGGACTACGCGGAAGCGATCAAGTTCGCGCGTGAAGCCGTTCGTCAGCGCAGCGATTTCGTCGGCGGCCACCGTGTCCTGGTGGCAGCAACCGCCATGGCCGGACAGATGGACGCCGCATCGGCGGCCTTGCAAGATCTCAAGCGCGCGCAGCCGAACATCTCGCTGGATTGGATTGCCGCCAATATGCCGATCCGCCACGCCGCTGAACGCGACCATTACGTCGAGGCGTTCCGCAAGGCGGGGCTGCGTTAGCAAGTGGACGCAAGGCGGCCCCCTGTCGTAACTTGCGGGACGAGCATCTTCCCTTTGGAGCAAGGCATGAGCGGCCCCGTTATTGCTGTGACCGACAGCGTTTTCCCGTCCCTCGACCCGGCAAAAGCGGCGCTGGCACACCTTAATCCGACTTTCCGCGTGGCAAAGAGCAGCAACGCCGACGACATCCTTGCGGTTGCGAAGGACGCCGACGCAATCCTCGTCACTTACGCGAAGCTCCCGGGCGAACTGCTGCGCCAACTCACGCGTTGCAAGGC
>DASRSQ010000682.1:0-5837 GCA_035656475.1 Gemmataceae bacterium
TAAACGTGATCTTCTGATCGGTTGCCGTGCCCGGGAATGCAAATACATTACCAGTCGCCTGTCGCCAACATTTAACCTCGAAGGAGTGCATCATGGCTTTCACCTTGCCAAATCTGCCCTATGCGGCCAACGCGCTCGAACCGTCCATCGACACCATGACGATGGAGATTCACCATGGCCGGCATCACAAGGCATATGTGGACAACCTGAACAAGGCGCTGGAAGGCCAGGCTGCTCTCGCCAGCAAACCGATCGAGCAGCTCCTGCGCGAAATCTCCTCCGTGCCCGAAAGCATCCGCCAGGCCGTCATCAACAACGGCGGCGGCCATGCCAACCACGCCATGTTCTGGGAAATCATGGCCCCCGGCGCCGGCGGCGACCCGACCGGCCCGCTCGCCGACGACATCAAAGCAACCTTCACCGACTTCGCCAGCTTCAAGGCCCAGCTCAAGGACGCTGGCGTCAAACGCTTCGGCAGCGGCTGGGCCTGGCTCGTCCTCGCTGACGGCAAGCTCAAGATCATCTCGTCCGCCAACCAGGACAGCCCGTACATGTCGGGGCAATCGCCGATCATGGGCGTCGACGTGTGGGAGCACGCGTACTACCTGAAGTATCAGAACAAGCGTCCCGACTACCTCGACGCCTGGTGGAACGTCGTCAACTGGAAAGCGATCGGCGAACGCTACGCGAAGGCGAAGGCGGGGAAGCTGTAGGAAAAGCTGTCAGCTTCAGCGATCAGCCAAGCGACATATGCGACCGCGAGGAATGGTATCCTCGCGGTCGTGCATTTACCCCGAAGGGGTCGAACAACAAAGCCCAGGGTCGCGAGCGCAGCGAGCGCACCCTGGGTATATACCACATCAGCGACGGGAACTCTGTAAGAGTTCCACAAACGCAGGCATCAGTCCCAGACGTACCGCTCATCTATGGGCACGCCATACTTGCGACACAAACGACGAAATTCATCCTGGTACGATTCCGTCTGATGATGCTTCTCTTGCTTCGCTATATACGACTTTCCAATATCGAGGTGATTGGGACTGAGCGAGAACGCACCGTAGCCGTTCTGCTAATGGAAGTCGCCGATATGGGGCTGTTCGATCTTGATCCATTTCGTCGAATCGCGTTTCAGTTCGCGGACAAGGCTCGCGATGTCGAGAGTCTTCGACAACCGCACCAACAGATGCACGTGGTCCGCGACGCCGCCGACAATGATGGCAGGGCAATCTTGATTCTTGCAAATGCCGGCGAGATAGGCGTGCATGCGATTGCGAAATGTCTTGTCGGTCAGGAATGGTTGGCGGTGCCTTGTTGAATAAACAAGGTGCACGTAGATTTGGACGAGCGATTGCGACATTACTGCACTTGTGGAACTCCTGCGGAGTTCTCCTTGTAGTAGCCCCTCCACCCAGGGTGGGCTTTGTTATACAACCCCTTCGGGATAATTGAGACGGCCTGATCTCAGTGAAATAGGAAATAATACCTAGCACACGAAGCAAATCGTTAATTGGCTGACTACACCAGAATATCGCGCACCACTTCGCCATACACATCGGTCAACCGGAAATCGCGCCCCGCATAGCGATAGGTCAATCGTTCGTGATCGATGCCGAGCAGGTGCAAAAGCGTGGCGTGCAGGTCGTGGATGGAGACGCGGTCCTCGACGGCGCGGAAGCCGAATTCGTCGGTGGCGCCGTGGCACGTGCCGCCTTTGAAGCCGCCGCCGGCCATGAACATCGTGAAGCCGTACGGGTTGTGGTCGCGGCCATCGCCGCTTTCGGAGACCGGGGTGCGGCCGAACTCGCCGCCCCAGAGGACCGCGGTTTCGTCGAGCAGGCCGCGCGATTTCAGGTCGCGGATCAGCGCCGCCGACGCGCGATCCATGTCGGGACAACGACCGCGCAGGTTGCGAGCGATCTGGCCGTGATCGTCCCACGGTTGCCCTGGGCCGTAGTAGACATGCACCGTGCGGACGCCGCGTTCGACCAGGCGACGCGCGAGCAGGCAGCCATTCGCGAACGGCGAGGAGCCGTACATTGAGCGGATCGACGCAGGCTCGTGGCGCAGGTCGAAGGCGTCGGACGCTTCGGTCTGCATGCGAAACGCGGTCTCCATGGCCTGGATGCGCGTTTCGAGAAACTCATCGCCGCCGACGGCTTGCTCGTGCGTGCGGTTGAGTTCCTGAATCAGATCGAGCTGGCGGCGCTGGCCCGCGAGGTCGAGCTGCCGATTGCGCAGATGGCGAATCATGCGCTCGGGATCGACGACCGAATCGTCGAAGCCGACGCCTTGATGGCGCGACGGGAGGAAGCCGCTGCGCAGTCCGGGGCCGCCGCCACCGCCGGGGCTGAGGACAACGAAGCCGGGCAGGTTGCGATTCTCGCTGCCGAGGCCGTACGAGATCCAGGATCCCATCGACGGTCGGGTTGCAGCGATGTTGCCGCTATGAAACAGGCTGCGCGCTGGCGTGTGCGTCGGATTAAAGGTGTACATCGAACGCACGACGCAGAGATCATCCGCAATCGCCGCCAGGTTCGGCAACAGCTCGCTGATCTCGAGCCCTGATCGGCCGTGCCGGGCGAAGCGAAATGGCGACGCCAGGAGGCCGCCGGTGACGCGCTCGGTGCGCAGATTGACGGCATCTGGCCGTTGCCCCGCGCGCCGTGCGAGTTCCGGCTTCGGATCGAAGAGATCCATCTGCGACGGACCGCCCGGCATGAACAGCAGAATGCTGTGCTTCGCCTTCGCCGGATGATGCAGCGCTGGCGCCGATTGGCTGCGCGCATCCTCTGCCAGCATGCTGGCAAGAGCAACCGAGCCCAGGCCAGCGCCGGCCGTGCGAAGCAAATCACGTCGTGTCATCGGTGCGTTCATGGCCAGTAGATCACCTCGTTGATGCAGATCAATGCCTGAGCGTAATCCGTCATCGAACCGGTCCTCAAATACGTGCGGCCCAGCGCGGCTTCGCGCTCGCTCGGATCGCGCGCGAGCAGCCGGCGATAAAAGTCGCGCACCTTCGCATCGACATCGGCTTCCTTCGTCACCGTCGCCGCGAAGGCGGCGGACTGATCGCGCATGAACGGGCTGTTGAGCACGAAGAGCTGCTGCAACGGCGTCGTGTTCGCTTCGCGGTTCGGGCTGTGCATCGTCGCCTCGGGGAAACCGAATTGCTGCAGCAGATTGTTGAGCCGGCCGCGGCTGATGCGTGCGTATACGGTGCGGCGCTTGTTGCCGAGTTGATCGAGATCGCTGGATGGCCCGCCGAGCTTCGTGTCAAGTGTGCCGGCGGCTTGCAGGATGCAATCGCGATACGCCTCGATGTCGAGGCGGCGCGGGTTCATGCGCCACAGCAAGCGATTGCTCGGATCCACCTTCGCGGGCTCGGCCCGCATGCGGCTCGCTTGCTGATAGGTCGCCGACAGCATGATCTCGCGATGCAGCCACTTGAGCGACCAGCCATGCGCGATGAAACGGGCTGCGAGATCGTCGAGTAGCTGCGGATGCGTGGGCCGATCGCCCTGAATGCCGAAATCGCTTGGCGTGTCGACGAGCGGCTTGCCGAAATGCCAGCCCCAGACGCGATTGACGATGACACGTGCCGCGAGCGGACCGGCGTCGCTGAACATGCGCTCGGCCAGCTCGCGCCGGCCGGAACCGTGCTGGAACGCAGCGTCGCCCTTGGCAAGCACCGACACGAACCCGCGCGGCACGAGGTCGCCGGGCTTGGCGACATTGCCGCCGGGCAACACGTGCAAATCACGAGGCTTGCCGGGACGTACGTCGATCGTCGTGAGATCGGGATCGCTGCCATCGACCCACACGCCGGCGTCGAACACCGAGTGAAACAGGCGCTCGTCGGTCTTGCCTTTCGACTTCGGTTGCTTGGACATGCCAGGCCGACGATCGAGGTTGACAAGGTAAGCGTGCAGCGATGGCGTCTTCTCTTGCATCGGCGCAATCTCTGCCTCGATCTTGTCCAGCTCGCTGACGAATTGCTGTACCTGTTGCCGAGCTTTTTTCGGCTGGGTTCCGGGTTCGCTGCTCATCAAGTTGGCGAGGTAGCTGAACTGAAAAATGCGATGGGAGTTGACCATGAACTGCGCTTCGATGGCAGGTTCGGTTTCGGCAAGCGAGCGCGGCGCTGCCACGGTGGATGCGAACACGCCAGCCAGGGCGTAGTAATCGCGTGTGCTGATCGGGTCGAATTTGTGATCGTGGCAGCGAGCACACGCCACTGTCAGGCCCAGGATGCCGCGGGTGACGACGTCGACGCGTTCGTCCCAGTCGTCCATGTAGAGGTTTTCGATCACGTCCTTCGACAGCCGGCCGTCCTTGTGATAGATCGGACCAATGCCCAGAAAACCTGTCGCCGGCAGCTCGCTGCGCGGCGTCTTCGGCATCAGATCGCCCGCAAGCTGCAGCGACACGAAGCGATCGTACGGCACATCGCGATTGATGGCATCGATCACCCAGTCGCGATAGCGCCAGGCAAACGGATATGGCCGATTCGTCGCCTCGGACGTCGGATTGTCCTCGCCATAGCGCGCGACGTCGAGCCAGTAGCGGCCCCAGCGCTCCCCATATTGCGGCGACGCCAGCAAGCGTTCGACGACCGCCGCATACGCCTTCTCGGACGGATCCTTTGCGAATGCCTCGACCTCGTCATAGCTCGGCCGCAGGCCGCTGAGGTCGAGATAGGCACGCTGGATGAGCGTGCGTGCATCGGCGCGCGGCGACGGAGCGATCTGCTTCGCCTCCAGTTCGTGCAACACGAATGCGTCGACCGTCGTCTTTAACCAGGATCGCTGCTTCACGTCAGGCGCCGGTAGAGCGGTCACCGGCGCGAACGCCCACCACCTGCGGCCGGCTTCGATGTTGAGCGACTTCGATTTCGTTGCGCTCGCCTGCATGCGAGGATCGGGCGCGCCCATGCGGACCCATTGCTCGAAATGCTGAATCTGCTGCGGTGTCAACTTCCTCTTGGGCGGCATGGCGAAGTCGGCGTCGGTCCAGCGAATCGCCTGGACGAGCCGACTCTTCTCGACGTCTCCCGGTACGATCACCGGTCCGCTGATGCCTCCCTTGGCAATGCCCGTGCGCGAATCAAGCAGCAACTTGCCACGGACCTTGCGGGCCTCTGTCGAATGGCATTCGTAGCAGTGCTCGACCAGCACGGGCCGAATGTGCTTCTCGAAAAACGCGATCCCTTCCTTGGTCGGCTGCTTCTGCGCGTTTTCGCCGGCGAGCGCGGCTGAGGCGATCAGATGGGTGATGAGGAGTCCAAGGAAAAGTGTCGACGCACGCATTAAGTGAATCCGAAATGTCGGCAAGTTGCAATCAGGCGGGAGAGCGCGGCCTAAGTATTTCTCCTCAGAAACTGGGGAAGAGGAGCGGTACTAAGCAATTATGCGATGATTCGAGTCCCGGTCAAGGCACGAGACTCAGCTCAACGCTTTCCGCACGAGTGCCTCGATCCTCGCTTCTTCGGCGGCCGTCAGGTCCAATAGGGCAAAGGCAGTCGGCCACATGGCGTCGTCATCCAGGTTTGCCTCGTGCATGAATCCCAGGGTGCCGTACCTCGTTTTGAATTTGCTCGCGCTCTGGAAGAAGCAGATGACCTTGTTGTCTCGAAAATACGCGGGCATCCCGTACCAGAGCCTTGGCGCAAGATCCGGTGCGCAGGCCGTGATGAGCTTGTGAAGACGTTGGCCCAGCGAGCGATCGGGTTCCGGCATCGCGGCGTAAGTCGCGAGCACCTCGCTTGCGCCGTCCTTCTTTTTCGTGGAACGTGGAGCGGATTTCGGCCCATTTTTCTTTGCAGTCATCTTCGTTCCTTA
>DASRSQ010000683.1:0-6858 GCA_035656475.1 Gemmataceae bacterium
CGTTGGTCGAGCGCTTGGTGTATTTCAAAGTTTTCTACTTCCTGCTGCTGCTCGTGCCGGTCAGTTTTGTCTTTCCCGCTTTGTGGCGCGCGACGCAGGCAGCGATCGCGGCTCGTCGATCCAAGTCAGTCATCGGCGAGTGGTCTCAAAGGACGTGGCTTGGCGCGGCGGTGGCGACCGTCGGCATCTTATCGTTTAACGCGGCATGCTTACCGGGAACAAGTTTGCCGGCCCCGCTGAGAGCGATAGGCGCAGCCGCCCCGCTGGCGGTCGCAGCGCTTGGCGTCGTCGGCGGAGTCTTGCTTTTACGGGTTTCCCGCCCGTCCGCCGTGCTGGCGGGAGCGTCAGGATTCGCTCTGTTCATGGGCATGACCAGCCTGCAATCGACCATGTTTGGCAGTGCCGTCTTAGCGCCTGCGATTCATTTTCCGCGTGGGGGCTTTTTTCTGCTGTGCGCCATCGTGTTCGTTCTTCTTGTGCATTTGGGCGCCGATTTATTTCGCCTGAGCGTGGCGGCGGCCTTTAGCTACCTGGCGTTGCAGGCGATGCGAAATCTCAATTTATTCGGCTTTGTCGCAGGCGTGCTGCTGAGTGCCAACGCCAATGAATGGATTATGCAAATGGACGCTGCGCCGGCGTCTTTTTCTTTGTTAAGCGCGCGTTGGCCACGGCTGGGTCGGGCTGCGGTTGCTCTCGTGCTCGCCGCGTGCCTCGCTTTTGTGCCCACAACGGCGTTTCGTGAGTGGACCGGCGATACTCATCGATTCGGATGGAACGAACGTCCGCTGGCGTTTCCACATGATGCGGCGAAGTTCGCAGGTGCGCCGGATCTGCCGACGCACGCTTTGGTCTACGACCTGGGATTAGCCTCGGTTTTTCTCTACCACAACTGCCCGCCCAAGAAGGTCTTCATGGATCCGCGGCTGGAGGTACCCTCCACCGAGACGTTTCGTGAGTATTTTGTTATCGACGAATTGCTCGAGGCGCATGATGGGCGCTGGGCAGAGTACGTGAAACGCCTGGACGTGCCGCTGATCTTGTTGGATCACGACCAACATAGTTCCAGCGAGATGACCATGTTGTCAGAGGACGGCTGGCGGTGCGTCTATTTCGACGCCCTGGCGGCAGCCTACGTTTCCGACGGTAGCGCGTCGGCAACAAAGTACCCGAGCGTCGATTTCGGCCGCAGGCATTTTCAGGAGAACCGTCACCCATCGACACCCGGTGGCTCACAAGCGGAGTTTTACGAGGCCAAGGCACTCACCCGAATCGCCAGTCAGTTCAGGCAGTCCACAAGCGCGACTTGGCACTGGCGAGTGCCAATGCTTCTTCACGCTGTGGACCGGCTCGACCTGGCGGAACAGGTCGCCGACCTTCCGGAACGGCTTTGGACTCTGCGCGGGCAGTGCTACTGGAACCTGGTAGCGGACCTCTCGATTCGTCCCCGGTCTCCGGCCGAGGGATGGTCGGCGCCGGCGAGCATACTCTGGGCGCAATCGACCTGGTGTCTTCGCCAGGCGCTGATTCACGATCCGCAACATGTGCCCGCGCTGCGGTCGCTTTACGACTCCTGGCGGGTGAGAGGTATGCCCGACGCCCAATTCGCCGTTGGCCGGCAGCTTGAAGTGATGCACTCCGTCAGTCCGCGACAGCACCAAGAGCTCGACGAACTGGCCCGTATGCTGTCCGATCTCGAAACCGGACGGGAAATGGTAGGCGATCAGGACGTCTCGTCGCTGATTTCCCGCGGGTGCGTTGCCACGGCGGCGCAGTGGCTTAAGGCGGGCAAGACCGACGTTGGAAAATGGACATGGGAGCACGTCGATAGGCTTGCCGCCGCGTGGATGCACCTGGGGGAGCCGGTCGAGGCGCGAAACATCTGGCGGTCGGCCGAGCAGGCCGTCTCCGAGCCGGAACGTCTGGCACGCATCGCCGACACCTATCTTGTGGAGCGAGATTTTGCCAACGCCGAAGAACTCTACCGAAAGTCGTTGGAGGGCAATTCGCGGCTGGCGGCAGCCTGGTGGGGATTGGCAATGATGTTCGCTCAGCAAGGAAATGCCGCCGCGCTATTCGACGCATGCGAGCAGGGGCTGAGCTGCGAACTGACGCCCGCCGAACGCGCCGAACTCAGCGAGCTGAAGTCCTTGGCCGGCCGGTATCGGTAAAGACCCAGCCTTTGCCCGTCCTCCGCGGTGAAGGCCGATCACTCAAGAGGAGAGGTCAGCCGTTACGGCTGCTGTTCCCGTTCTACCGCGGGATCGGCCACTGCCTCGCGAATTCGGCGCTGCTTCCATTCGAGCGCGATCTGCTGGTGTTGGAGTGCCTGTTCGATGTCGCCCAGTTGCGCTAATCCTTGAGCAAGCAAAAGGTGCAACAACGGCGACGTCGGCGATACGCGCAGCCCGGCACGAGCTGCTTCCACCGCCGCCTTGCCGTCGCCGGCGGCGAGATGGACGGTGGCCAGTTCGGTGAGCGCCCCGGAATTGTCCGGGGCGATCTGCAACGCGTTCCGCAGCAGCCGGGATTCCACTTCATGGTATCCCAGAGTGCCAAGCACGTTGGCCAGCACACATTGGGCCTCGGCATCCTGCGGATCGGCCTCGACGGCAATGGCAAGCTCCTGCCGCGCTTCCTCCGGCCGCCGAGCGTGCAGCAGAAGTCTGCCCGCGGTCAGGCGCAGTTTCGGATCGTGAGGATCGCTGCTGATGGCGTGCTGAATCGTTATCAGAGCTTCTTCGGGGTCTCCTTGAACGGCAAACTCCCGGGCCACCCAAGCCCGCGCCGTGGACGATGTGCCGTCCACGGCGTAGCTGGCCAGGGAGGTTAGCGCCCAGGCGCCCCACAAAGCGGACAGCGCCCACCGCCGCCAGGCGATACCGCGGACCAAGAGGAGGTGGCCTTCCGCCGCAAATACGCAGAGCGAGACGATGCTCGGCAGCGCGTAATGCGCCTTAACGGCGCCATAGCTGGGATGCTGAAGATAAAAATAGGACATGCCACAGAAAGACGCGGCGCAGACGCCCAGCATCAGAAGTTTCTCTGGCTTCCAGCCGCGGGCTACCTGCCAGGCGATTGCAGCGCCTCCTGCGCCGATGAGCAGAGTAGGAGACAGGGCCAGCAAGTAGCCGGCCGCCATCAATTCGTAGTTCCACGGTGGCCGTGAATCGCGAAGCATCCTTCCACCCCAGCCTCCGTCACCCCAAAGAGTTGCGTAGACGCCATCGGGCAGCCCCGCAAACGAGCTGAGATTCGGCTGACAAAGCGCACGTCCAAAGCGCACAAATTGCTCGACGGTCGTGCAGCCAGGGTCTTGCCAGTATTTGAAGGCCGCTTGATCGGGCGGCAGCACCTGGCCGAAGTTCAGATAGTTACGGACAAAGTACCAACCACAAACCAGTGCACAGACGGCGGCAGGTAATAGAAGCCTTCTGTTCCATTGTCCGATACTGTTCCGCTCGACTACAAGTTGCCAAAACAGCACGAAGAACACGACCAATACCACGGGCCAAGCACTCAGCTTCGAGAGGACCGCCGCTCCGAGGCATGCCCCAAGGACAACCGCGTCGCCAAGCCGACCGTTTCTCTCCTGAATCACCCGAATTGCGAAGTACGCTGCCGCCGTCGATACCGCGCCTGCCAGGACGTCGTTGGAGTTGTAGTGCATGAGGTAAATCTGCACGGGCAAGCAGCCGGCGAAGCAAATCCCGATCAGTTGCGCCATTGACCGATTGGGGTAAACACGGCGCAAGCAGCCGGCCACAAAGAGCAGTTGCCCGAGAGAAAGCACGTAAGAGAACACCCGCAAGATAAAAATGCCCGACTCACTGCGGGGCGATGCGCCGGCGATCGACGTCAGCATCGCGGCCGAAACGTAGTACAGCGGCGGTTGCCACATTTCCATTCCTTCGTTACCCAATGGCAGCCTGCCATGCCGGCGCACGTACTCGATGTAGTCCAGGTGCAGACCGCTGTCGTAACCCATCGCGAAGTGCAAGGTCCGCCAGTTGGAGATCAGCAGGATGAGCCACGCTCCTGCGATCGCTGCCGTGGCCAGACGCCATGCGGCTTCGGGCGATTTGGCAACTGATGGCCAGCGCCGGTTGGCCACACCAGTAAGGGTGGCCGTCAGGATCGCGAAAGCAAGGCAGATTGGCCACGTCTTGCCAATCGCTTCCAGCGGCTGCTCCGCGTTCGCCAGAAATCCACCCTTGTCAAATTGCATTGCCGCGGCTGCCGACCGAACGGGTCGTGTTTCAGCGCCCAACAGTGATGCGTCCCAGCCGTCGCCGGACAAGACCGTTGTCGAATCGAGGTCGAGTACGAGCCAAAGCGCAGGTGGGCCATGCTCGCAAGTCACTGTCGCGACGAGCTCGTTCTCACCGGGGGCAAGCAGATCCCCTGAGATACTCGTTGTCTGGGGATCCTTCCATGAACCAGAAGGCTCGCTCGCAGCAACCTCGACGCCGTTGACTGCCACGGCGAATTGCGTCATTGCGCGGACCGTCAGACGGACCTCGGCGGGCGGCTGGGCAATAGCGAATCTGCGGCGGAAGACAGTCTGCCGAGGTCCATCGACTTGAATCCCAAGGTCTGGGGCGGCTGCATAGACAATCCAGTCGGCGGGCGATTGACGGCTTAGAAATGCCGCATTGGGATTGCGATGGCAGGCGTGCCAAAACAGCACGCCAACAAGAGCCACTGCACATCCGGCCGGCAACCATACTCGGAGCGGCTGGCCGGGCTCGATGCCGTATCGCAGCCAGACGTTCCGTTGCGAATCGCTAGCGGACATCACTTAAAGCGCGTTCACATCGCACGGCTTTGGAGCACGGAAGCGCGGACTTTGCAGCCACGATAAGTGTGCCGCCTCGGTGCATGAAACTGCTGATCGCCGCCAGCGGCAGCGCTGCGGCGGTCAGCACCGATCCCAGGCCGAAATGGAACGCTCGCAGCATACTGCTGGCGCGCACGGGCTTGCGGATCAGCGAGTAAAGAAAGATGTTGGGCTCCGAGGCGACGAGGTTTAGCGCGCTTTGTGACCAGCCGATGAGGTCATATTCGATCTCATGGTGCCAGTGCCCGCCGATGACGAAGCCCGACCTCTCTAATAAACGGCTCAGTGACTGCCAATTGAAGTGGAATAGGTGGCGGGGCACATCCAGATGCAGCCAATGACGGCCGAAGAGACGTGCTTGAAAGCCGCTCGCGTCAGGAACGGAGATCAACAAATCGCCACCGGGCTTTAGCAGTTCGTTCACGCGGTGAAGCGTATCGAGCGGCTTCGGCAGATGCTCCAGGCTGTGCCACAGTGTAACGCAGTCGAATCTTTCGTCGGGCCCAAACTCTTCGACCGCGGCACGGATGTCGAGACCGTGCGAACGGCCCTGTTCGGGCTCGATCTCCGTGCCACTGACCTGCCAGCCCCGCCGCTGGGCCTCCAGCAAAAAATGTCCGTCACCACATCCGATGTCGAGCAGCCGTTTTCCCTCGCCATTTCCGGCAATGCGGCGCAGCAGGCGCAACCGTCGGCTAACGCGGTAGTCTGCCGTCACGCCGTGCCGATTGCCATGATACGACTCGTAATAACGGCCCAAGTCGGACGGCGACGGAACGGTCTGCCGCACTCCGCACCGTGTACACCGGTCAATCGAAAACTGCTCGCCGGTTAAGGTGTCTCTGATCGACGAGAGCTCAGTGAGCAAGGCGCCATTGCACAAATGGCATTTGACTTCTTGACCCGCATTTCGTTTTGCCGACGTCATGCACTTCCCGTTGCCTGGAGAGACCTTCGCGGCCTTAAGCCGGGGTTTCTCATCCAAATTACTATTTTACCAGATCCCGGTCCTGGGTCCCAGCGGTTCGTAACCGGCACAGGCGGCGGAAGAAAAGCACGACAAAGCTGGTTCCGTTGAACGTCAGCTTCAAGGTGCGTTGCCGGCACGCGGTTCACGGCTGGGCAGCACCCTTGCGAGCGGTTTGCCGCTGTCGACGCTGTTGCAGTTCGGTAAGACTCCAGAGACGAATGCGGTTTTCCTCGCCCGCCGTGGCAAGCCAGTGGTTGTCGGGGGAAAAGCGCAAACCAACGACTGGACCTGTGTGAGCAGCGAAGCGGTTGCATGGACGCCTGGGCGTCGTCAAATCCCAGAGCACGACCTTGCCGCCGTCGTCTGCGGATGCCATCCAGGCTCCATCGGAGGAGACGGCATATTGCACTCGGCTGGCGGTCACTTCGACCTCCTGCACGTCGGCAGCTTGCGTTTCACCTTTGCGAGTTTCGTCCCCCGCGATTTTGATGCCGTGGCTTTCCGGCAGGTTGATCTCGCAGATGATCTTGCCCGACTTGCCTTCGCATAGCACCAGTCTCGTTTTTGTTCCGATGTAGAGCGTGTCGGCCTCGCCCGTGACGTAACCGATCACGTGATTAGTCACGATCGGCTGCTTCAGCTTGGCAATCGATTTCTCGACGACGTTAAAACCGTTGGGGATGGCCAGCGCCGTGGTGGCGCGGAAATCGTCCGGGCCGTACTGGCCATGCCAGAAGAGACGCTTGCTGTCGGCGGAGAAGACCGCGTCGACTATTCCCGTTGACCCTTCACTCGACCAAGGCTTGGCGTGAGGAGCCTCGTCGAGCACGGACGCCACCTTCATTTCGTGCAGGTCAAAGAGAATGAGTTTGTGCCGCAGCCGCTCGCGCGTGCCAACCGCCGCCCAGCGACCGTCGGGAGAACACGCCAGGGCGGTCACGAGGGTCTCATATCCCATCAAGCCGCCCCACTCTTCGTGAAAACGTCCCCCGTCGACCTCCGTCAGGAGTCGTGCCGCGGCGACCGGGCTGGTGGAACTGCCGAA
Source organism: Gemmataceae bacterium (assembly GCA_035656475.1). Classification (GTDB taxonomy): domain Bacteria; phylum Planctomycetota; class Planctomycetia; order Gemmatales; family Gemmataceae; genus SIAQ01. The sequence continues at coordinate 6,853 of DASRSQ010000683.1, forward strand.
CAGAAC
>DASRSQ010000684.1:0-15636 GCA_035656475.1 Gemmataceae bacterium
AGTATGGTCTATTGCGCTCTTGCAGAGCTTCTGTTGCTGTCTCGTGTTTACCCAGGGCGCCGCGACGTAGCTCAGTCGCCACGTCGCTCTGCCCTGGGCTGATTTGTTGCTGCACCTTCGGAGCGAGTGTTCACCTCTTCCCGATGCAGTACAGATGGTTCTGCGTGCGGATGAAAAGCTGGCCGTGCGACATGGCCGGCGAGGAGTAGCACGGCTCGCCAAGCGGGTTGCGGCTCACGACGTCGAACGCGCCGGTTCCCTTGAGGACGTAGGTGATGCCGGCGTCATCAGTCATGTAGACGTGGCCGTCGGCGAGGATCGGCGAGCCGCTGTGATGAGCGCCAAGCTGCTCCATGAAGGTGCGTTTGCCGGTCTGCGCCTCGAAGCAGGACAGCCAGCCGGTGTCGGAGATCATGTAGAAGAATTTCCCTACCGCCAGAGGCGACGGCACATACGACGCTTTGCGCGACGTGGTCTTCGCCTCGTGCCATTTGATGTGCGACTTGGTGATGTCGCCGACACCGTCGGGTCGGATTGCCATGTTGTGATATTCGGGGAAGCCGGTGGTGAGGAAGAAGACGCCATCGCCATAAACAAGCGAGGCGACGTATTGCTCGGTGGGGCCCTTGATGTTCCAGATCGGTTTGCCCGTGTCGGGATCATAGCTGTTGACCGCTTCGGCGCCGGAGAGGACCATTTGCGTCTTGCCGCCGGCCTCGACGATCAACGGCACGCAGTACGAGCGGAAGCGATTGGGCCGATTGATGCGCCACTTCTCGGCGCCGTCGCTCTTGTCGAGGGCGACGATATACGCCTCGGCGTCCTGGTCGGCGTTGACGATCACCTTGTCCTTGTGCAGGATCGGCGAGCTGCAGAAGCCGTGGCGCGAGTAGAATCGGCCCGGCACTTTCTCCCACACCTTGTTCCCGACAAAGTCATACGCCGACACGACCACCTCCGGCACCAGGTCCGGCGAGATCGGGCTCTTCTCGCGCGGCTTCGCCGGCGGGGCGTCGTTGTCGGTCTTCTTGCGCAGACGCAAGAAACTGGTGTAGACGTATTTGCCATCGGTGGCGGGCGTCGAACTGGCGTAGCTGTTGAGCTTGTGGCGGAACTCGAGCGGCGAATGAGCGACCTCGCGCTGCCAGATGACATTGCCAGTCTTGCGATCAAGGCAGATCAGGACGCGCTGTTCTTCCTTGAGCAAGCACGATGTCACGAAGACATGGTCGCCTAAGATGATGGGGGACGAATGGCCGATGCCCGGGATCTCGGCGGCCCAGGCGATGTTCTCCATGGTGACCGCGCCGGTCTTCTTGTCCTTGGTCACGCTCCACTTGAGCGGCAGGTTCTTCTCGAGCGAGCTGCCGTCCAGACGCGGGCCGCGCCAGCATGGCCAATCGTCGGCATGCAGCGACGCGACACAAACGAGCAGAGCAAGGATCGCCAGCGAGCGTTTCATGAGAGAAGTCTCCGGGAAGACGGCGGGTGAAAGCAGGCAGGATTGTTATCATAACTGGCGTATCACAAAATTCCAGCGCGAAACGAGACGCTTGGATGGAACATGTCTACTGGATCGTGCCGTCGCTCGTCGTGCTGGCGGGATTGACCTATTTCTTCTGGAGACAGGGGCGACGCCTCGATCCGCGCGTGCAACTGGCGGGAGCACGTGTGGTGTTCGAGCGCGACCGGTCGACGTTGCAGGCACAGTTCTTCGCCACGGCGGCGGCATCGGGAAAGCCGCGCGGCTTGCGCTGGACGGAATGCCAGTGGAATGACCTGATTGAATGGGTGCGCGACAGGCAGACGGGACAGCTTCTCGCGCTCGTCGGCGTCACCATCTCATTCGAGGCGATCGAAGGGGGCGACATGGAAGGCGTCGCTGCCGTCGGGAACCTCCGCAACGCGTCGGCGGTCTTCGCCTATGACGGCGGTCGCTGGCACACGGCTGGCCGGGCAGTGTTCAATCTGAATCCGGCGGAGGCGGTGGAGCACTTCAAGGCAAACTATGAGCGGATTGCTGACGAGCCGCGGTCGTGAAAGATTACCAGTTTCGGTAGGGATCATCGTCGCGCCGGCGTTTTTTCTTGTCGTCGCGGAACATGCCGAAAACGGAATCGAGGACAACGCCGAGGATGAGGCCGACAAAGACGCCGCCGCAACTCGAGCCGGCGATGAGGCCGCCGATGACGCGCATTTCGGCACGGGTGGTGGTTGTGTGCATGCCGAACCAGAAGATACCCATGCCGAGACCGATCAAACCGCCGAGAACCATGAGCGACGCGATGAGCGGCGACTTCTTGAAGATGTCGATCCAGAAGCTGCGATTTCGCGGCATGGTAGTGTCCCGGTGGGCATCGGAATTATATGAGTCGCCCGAAAGAATCTGGCAAAGATTGACTGCGTGCGCCAATATTGGGACATAGAATTACGAAACCCGCGTGATCGAGGTTCTTCATGAGTACCAACCCGCCCTCAGAGCCCGCGCCGTTGCCAGCGCTTGCGTGGATCTGGTTCGTGTTCATCGGAACAATCTGCCTGATTGTCGGCGTCATCGGCATCGTCGATCTCGGCATGGCCTACGCGCTGACGGAGTACAGCGTCCTTATCTTCGGCATCCTGATGACAATCGCTGGCGCCGCCCACATGATCGGCGCCATTTTCGCCAGGCCGATATGGAATGCGGCCCTCGGATTCATCTGTGGCGCTCTCTATTTAGTTGCTGGCGTCATTGCTATCCTCGAGCCGCGGCTGGCGGCCGAGGCGTACACGCTCTTCTTGGCCATCATGCTCATCGCCAGCGGCATCATGCGCTTTGTACTCGCGTTCGCGCATCGGCAGGCGATCACCTGGCTCGGCATGGCGCTGGGCGGTTTTATCACGATTCTCGTCGGCGTGTACATCCTGCGCCGCTGGCCGTGGGACAGTGTCTGGGTCATCGGCTTGTTCATCGCCATCGATCTGCTGATCCAGGGCGCGAGCTGGATTAGCCTGGGTTTCAGCCTTCGCAAGGTGGCACAAGCGATGCGAGCGGGGATGCCGATGGAGTTTCGGACCCGCGACGGGAACGAGGCGTGAGGGGCTGGCTCTGACGATCAACAACGGGAACAGGCGTGGAATTCAAGGTCGAGAATCTGTGCGGCTTCTTGATTCGCAGCAAGCTCATGACGCCGCAAGAAATGCAGGCGATGCGGCAACGCTGGCAGAGCGAGGCCAAGGATCCCGCCAGCGTCCCCGCCTTCCTCAAGTGGCTCGTCGCCAGGAATTACACCACCGAATATCAGGCCGGTCTGCTCGGTCGCGGACATGTTGATGACTTCTTTCTCGGCGATTACAAGATCCTCGAACGCATCGGCCGCGGACGCATGGCAGGCGTTTACAAGGCGGTCCACAACTCCGGGCAAATCGTCGCCATCAAGGTCCTGCCTCCGTCGCGCGCCAAGAATGGACACCTCCTCGCACGCTTTCAGCGCGAGGCCCGCCTTGCCGTCAAGCTCAAGCATCCCAATGTCGTCCGCGCCTATCAGCTCGGCGAGTCGCGCGGCGTCCATTATCTCGTCATGGAATACCTCGAAGGCGAACCGCTCGACGAGGTGCTGCAGCGCCGCAAGAAGCTGCCGCCCGGCGAAGCGGTCCGGCTCATCCACCAGGCCCTGCTCGGCCTGCAACACATCCACGAGCGCGGCATGGTTCATCGGGACCTCAAGCCGTCCAACTTGATGCTGGTACCTGCCCCTGTTCGCAACGATCACGAGACCACCGCCAAGTCAAGCATCAAGATCCTCGACATCGGCCTGGCCCGCGAATTCTTCGACGAGAACAGCCCCGATGCGGTCGAGAAGGCAGAGCTGACCGGTGAGGGCGTGCTGCTCGGCACGCCCGATTATCTCGCGCCGGAGCAGGCGCGCGATCCGCGCGCGATCGACATTCGTGCCGACATCTACAGCCTGGGCTGCACGCTGTATCACTTGCTGTGCGGGCAGCCGCCGTTCCCCGACAAGAACATTCTCAACCAGATGATTCGGCACGCGACGGAGACGCCGAAGCCGATCACCGATTTCAATTCGGCGATTCCGGAGGGCCTGTCGCAGATCGTGGCATGGATGATGGCGAAGCAACCGGCGCAGCGTTATCCGACGCCGGCGCGGGCGGCATCGGCGATGGACGCGTTCCTGATGGTGACGGCCGATTCGGCGAAGCCCGTGGAAGAGACGCCGCAAATGCGGCGGTACCTGACATGGCTGGAGATGACGGAGCCCATTCCGCCGGAGGGGGACGTAACGCTGCCGCCGCCAGAGATTGTGCCGCCGCCGAAGTCGAAATCGAGTTCGAACATTCCTGTCGCCAATGCGGCTCCGCCGCCGCCGGCGCCGGCGAAGCGCAAGAAGCGGACCGGCGTGCGGATGCCTGAAGCGGCACCGGCGCCCGCTGCGACTCCTGCAGCTCCCGCGGCGATTCCGTTGCCTGCGGCGCCTTCGCCGGCGGCGGATCAGTTTGACGTGGAGCTGGTCGATGTGCCGCCGCCGGCGGAGCCGTTGGTTCAGAAGGCGCCGGCCGCGCCCGCGAGCGCGATCCCTGGCGTGAATCTCAGCCGGCGCGACCTGTCGATGCTCGGCATCGGTGCGGGGATCATGCTTGTCTCGTGCCTGCTTTGCTCGGGATTGCGGTCGTTGTTCAACATGCTGGCTGGCGGCGAGTGAAAACGTTTAGCCCCGCTTCGCAGAAGCGGGCGGACGTCACGCATTTCCGAATCTGCGTCAAGTCCGCCCGCCTCTGCGAGGCGGGGCTAAACAATTCGATCATTGAACCGACTTAGAACCGCAAGCGGAACTCGGTGCGGTAGATCTGCGTGGGGCCGTGGCCGTTGCCGAAGCCGAAGGCGGCGCCGACGCCGAAGTCAACCCGTTCGCAGAACTGGACGCGGAAACCGGGGCCCGCGTTGACGTAGTTCGAGCCGCCGATGCCGATCGGGGCGCCGGTCAACGGATCGCTGAAGGCGCCGCGGAAGGACCAGCCGTTGAATTCCATCGTGCCGACGATGTTGAAACAATCGCCGACGTGGCAGATGTTCTGGTTCAAGCTCGCGTGATAGTGGAAGACGTTGCCTTCAAAGCCAGGCGTGCCGCCGATCGGAATCCAGTCGGCGATTTCACCTTGCAGGTAGGTGCTGTGCGTCAGCTTGAGGGCGGCGAGCAGCGCGGGTTCGAGCGACACGTGTCCGGTACCGAGGCCGGCCTGGAAGTTTCCCGTCGGGATGTAAGTGCGGAACTGCATGGTCACAAGGAGCAACTCGCGATCGAGCAGGACCGCCTTGGTGCCGAGGTTCATATCACCGAAACCACCGGCACCGGGGCCGATCGCGGGATCCATATTGAGGTAGGGCAATTCGAAGAAGAAGCTGAAGCCCTTGGCCGCGACTTCCTGATAGAGGGACAGGCCGGCGTAGTTGGTGTAGGGGGTCAGGACCTTGGGGCCCTTGCCGCCGATCTGAGGCCAGAGGTATTCGGAGGTATCGGGGAAGCGATAGCGAACGCCTTCGTCCCAGCGAATGCGCGTTTGCGTGACGGGACGCGGTCCGTCCTGGAAGAAGGCGGCGTTGGCCGCGGGAATCCAGGTCGGTTCGTAGCACGGGTCAGGGCAGCAGAGCTCGTCATAAAGGCAGCCCATGAAGCGGCCGAAGACGGTATCGCGATCGCCGCAGCCGTGGCAGATTCGCCCCGGGACACACGATCCCGACCCGCAGCCGCCGGCGCCGCAGCCGCCGGGCCCGCAACCGCCGCCGCCGTAGCCGCCCAGCCATGGCTTCATGCCGCAGCTTGAGCAGCCGGACGCTTGCTTCACCTCGGGATCGACGCCCGGCGCGTCGGGCGACGCCAGTGTCGCCAGAGCGTTCGCAACGGGAGCGTCAAGCTGGGGAGGTGGGGGAATGGTCTGTGCCGTTAACGTGCCGGTGACGGCCAGTGCCAGGGCAACAGCGGCCACCCAAATCGTACCAGCTTTCCTGGTCGTAAGTTTTGATGTCGTCACCGTACACTCCTTCGTACAACGTAGACGCCTAATTCTTGGCAAATCCGACAGAAGCGTTACCTTCCTTATCGGTGGAATGAACCGCAATCTTCGCCCAGTCGGCAGATTCTCTGAAGGGCCGAAAGGCCCGATGCGCGGCACAATCGACAAAGTCCCCCCGATTTCCCCCGTTTTGGCCTGATGGCGCCACGTGCTCCTCCGCCGAGGGCTGCTCGATTGCCGAAAAACGCTGTATTTTACGCGGCCGGCGACAAACCGCCCCTTCCTGGCGCGCGAGAGCCACTCGCTGACAAATCTCCGGCAATCACGATCTGGCCAAGGACCAACACCGCCATCGCGAGAACCGATGATTCCGCCGCGGTGTCCTTCCCTTGCTCCCTCCACGCTCAGCGATACCGTAAACCACTGACACTATCCGCGAGAATGAGAAGACAAGACCATGTTGACCGCCAACGAGATCCGTCAGCAATTCATCGACTTCTTCTGCAAGAAGCACGGCCATACGTTCGTCCCGTCGTCCAGCGTCGTGCCGCTCGACGATCCGACGCTGTTGTTCGCGAACGCCGGCATGAATCAGTTCAAGCCGTACTTCCTCGGCACCGAGAAGCCGCCGTACCCGCGGGCCGCCAACACGCAGAAGTGCATCCGCGCCGGCGGCAAGCACAACGATCTCGACGACGTAGGTAAAGACACCTATCACCACACCTTCTTCGAAATGCTCGGCAACTGGTCCTTCGGCGACTACTTCAAGAAAGAAGCGATCGCCTGGGCCTGGGAACTGCTGACGGAAGTCTGGAAGCTCGACAAGCGCCGTTTGCACGTCACCGTCTTCGAAGGCGACGAGGGCGCGAAGATTCCGCGCGATGAAGAGGCGGCCGGCTTCTGGCGCGCCGTCGGCGTCCCCGATGCGCACATCCATCTGGGCAACAAGAAGGACAACTTCTGGGAGATGGGCGACACCGGCCCCTGCGGCCCGTGCACCGAGATCCACTACGACAACACCCCGGACCTCTCGGGCGGCAAGCTCGTCAACAAGGGAACGCCGGACGTTATCGAGATCTGGAACTTGGTCTTCATCCAGTTCAACCGCAACCCGGACAAGAGCCTGACGCCATTGCCGGCCAAGCACGTCGACACCGGCATGGGCTTCGAGCGCGTCACGAAGGTGCTGCAAGGTAAGTCGAGCAACTACGACACCGACATCTTCACGCCGATCCTCGATGCGTTCGCGAAGATGACCGGCAAAACCTACGGCGGCAAGCTCGACGACCCGATCGACATCGGCTTCCGCGTCGTCGCCGACCACCTGCGCATGGCGACATTCGCGATTACGGATGGCGCGCGGCCTGGCAACAAGAAGCGCGACGCGGTCGTGCGCAGCGTCATTCGCCGCGCGGTGCGCTATGGCTATCAGTATTTCGATCTGCGCGAGCCGTTCCTGTACAAGCTGGTGCCTGTGCTCGTCGAGCAAATGGGACAGGCGTTTCCGGAGTTGAAGTCAGCTCCTGACAAGGTTGCACAAATTGTGCGCGATGAAGAAGTTGACTTTTACAAGACGATTCAGCGTGGGCTTAATCATTTCCAGGCTGCTGCCGCAAGTGCCGGTAGCGTCATCCCAGGTGATGCTGCAGCCAACTTGCAGACGACATATGGGTTCCCAATTGATCTCACGAGGCAGATGGCCGCTGAACTCGGAAAGTCGATTGATCAAGTTGGATATGCGATCGCGATCACCCAACACAAGGAAGTTTCCGGCAAAGGGCGCGAGCGGCACGTTATCTCCGCCGTGCAGGGAGATTTGCCTGCAACAGACGATTCCTGCAAATACACAGCGTTTTCCACGCCCCCGCCGGATGCCGTCATAATTGGCTGGATCCAGGGAGACAAGGTAGTGCGCAGCGGAAGGATTGATAGCAAGGAACGAATCGCTTTGCTTTTGGATAAAACTATTTTCTATGCCGAGCAAGGGGGACAGGTCGGGGATACGGGAGAAATCGCCGACGATGACAGCGTGTTTGCGGTGGAAGATACGCAACGTTTGGGGAACAGCGTGCTTCACATCGGAAGGTTCACGGAGCCCGATGCCTATTTTGAGGTCGGTCAGAGCGTGACACTTTGGCCGCACGACCGACTCGATATCATGCGCAATCACACGGCGACGCACATACTCAACTGGGCATTGCGCAAGGTGCTAGGCGAACATGTCGAGCAAAAGGGCTCATTTCTCGATGCAGAAAGGACGAGATTCGATTTTGCGCACGACAAGCCAATCTCTACCGAGGAACTTGCTGAGATTGAACGCCTCGTAAACCTTGAAATTGTCGCCGACAAGCATGTGGGGGCTGGCGTCATGCCATTGGAAAAGGCAAAACAAATTCCAGGGGTTCGAGCGGTCTTCGGTGAGAAATATCCAGATCCGGTTCGATTCGTTTCTATCGGCAACGGCTTGAACGAGAGTAGTATCGAATTCTGCGGCGGCACGCATCTGTCGCGCACCAGTCAGGCGTGCCTGTTCAAAATCGTCGGCCAGGAAGGCGTTGCGAAAGGCGTCCGCCGAATTATCGCAGTCACCGGCCCGAAAGCGGTCGAGTACGACCGCCAGCTTGCGTCGGTTGTCGGCGAACTGACGGAGCGCTTCCACTGCCGGCCCGAGGAGTTGCCGAAGCGCGTCGAGTCGTTGCAGGACGAGATCAAGAAGCTGCAACAGCAACTCAAGAAGGGCGCGTCGAGCGACCTGGCCGGCACCTTCGACAAGCTGCTCGCGTCGGCGAGCAAGGCAGGCGACGTCAGCGTCCTCATCGGCGAGATCCCGGCGGGCCCCGATGATGCGATTCGCACGCAGGTCGATCGCGTCAAGCAGAAGGTCGGCGCGTGCGTCGTCGTCGTTGGCTGGGCCGACGGCGACAAGGTCGGCCTGCTCGCGGCGGTGTCCGATGATGTCGTCAAGAAAGGCGTGAAGGCCGGCGACCTCATCAAGCAGATCGCCCCGATCGTCGGCGGCGGGGGCGGCGGCCGGCCCAACATGGCTCAGGCCGGCGGCAAGGATCCGAGCAAGCTCGGCGAGGCGCTGGAGAGGGCGCGCAATCTTGTTGGCGACTACCTAAAGACGTGACGTTACGTTATAGTGAGGTGGGGCATTCGCGAGGGTAGTATGGCCAATAACTCTATCGAAGCCAGGCTCTCCGCATTGGAAGGTGAGTTGCGCCGGCTCAAACAAATCGTTCAAGGTCACGAGGAAGATCCATGGTGGAAGCACGTCGTCGGCTCCCATGAGAACGATCCTGTTTTTGCCGAAATCGTCAAGCTCGGCCGAGAGATTCGTACCGGTGAGCGCACCTCAACCAAACGTCGCAAGGCGAGTAAGCCCGGCAGCAAGAGATCGCGTGCTGCCGACGAACGAGGATAATCGACGTGCTATCCTGCTTGACACCGATCACCTCTCGGTTTTGCAGATGCGTACGCAGCCGGATTGTGGTCGACTTGAGGCAAAACTGGCTGAGCATCCGCCGGATGAGATTGCCGTCTCTATCGTTTCATTTCAGGAAAATGTGGAAGGCTGGTTGGCCTGGATTCATCGCGCCAAAAAAGACGACCAAATTGTCGCGGGTTATCAACAGCTCGCGAGCATTCTGCGAGACTATTGCCGGGCGCGCGTTCTGATGTTTGATGCTGCGGCTCAGGCCCGATTCACCACCTTGCGTAAGAATCATCGTCGGGTGCAACCGATGGACCTGCGTATTGCCAGTATCGCAATCAGCAATCAAGCGATGCTGCTCACGCGAAATCGCAGAGACTTCGCAATATTGAACAACTGGCTATCGAGGATTGGACGCGCGGAACGAATTGCCTACCGAATTGCCAATTGCGAAATCCTGGAATTCCCCTAACACCCCCTCCCCCGTACTCGTTAATCTTCTGTGAGAATCCGCCGTTCGCTCTGGCCGAGTTCCTGCGGATCGGCCAAAATGACGGGCAACGGCTCTCCCCCGCTGCGACATCTATTTCACGAGGTCATCGATGCGTCTTTCTCGCTCACGCGCTTCCGTATGCGCCGGGGTCATGCTGCTCACCTGCGTCGCGCTCGCCTGGCATGGGTTGGCGTCTCAGCATTCCAGGCAAAAGGCCGTCTCCGAGTTCTACCTCCATCACGATCACGTGATCGGCACCTCGCTCGATGTCTGGGTCACCGCCCACGACGAGGCTGCCGCCGATGCGGCGGAAAGCGCGATCCTTGCCGAGATCGAACGGCTGCGCAAGATTTTCAGCCTGTATGACACCGACAGCGAGCTGAGCCGGCTCAATCGCACGCGTGAGCCGATGGTCGTGTCGAGCGAGATGATCGAGGTGCTCAAGCTGTATGACGCGTTCCATGTTCGCACGCATGGCGCGTTCAACGGGCAACTCGGCGAGCTGGTGCGCGTCTGGAAGGAAGCCGAGCGGACGCAGCTTGAGCCGGACGATGCGACGTTGAGCAAAATCGTCCAGCAACTTCGGCAGACGCCCTGGCAGATCGATGAAGCCAATCGCACCGTGACACGGCTGACCGACCAGCCGTTGAATCTGAATTCGATCGCCAAGGGCTACATCATCCAGAAGGCCGCAGCCGCGGTGAAGTCGGCGTCCATTGAGGGGCTGCTGCTCAATCTGGGCGGCGACATGATCGCAGTCGGCAAGAATGGCTGGACCATCGGCGTGCAGGACCCGCATCAGCCACAGGACAACGCGCCGACCATCGCACGCATTCGTCTGAACGGCGGCACCATCGCTACCAGCGGTGGCTACGAGCGATTCTACACTGTTAACGGCAAGCGGCATTCGCACATCTTCGATCCGCGCACCGGCCGATCGGCCACCGGCGCGGCCAGCGCCACGGTCATCGCGCGTGACAACGTCACCGCCAATGCTCTTGCGACCACGCTGTGCGTGCTGACGCCTGAAGAGGGATTGCATCTGATCGCGGCGATGCCGGGCGTCGAATGCTTCCTGGTGGGGCAAGACGGCAAGCAGTATCGCAGTGCGGGGTTCGCGTTGCTCGAAGTGCCGGCCGAGCCGATCGCGGCAGTGCAGGACAAGAAGGATGTGAAGGCCGGCGATCCGTGGGCGGCCGACTATCAGGTGAACTTCACGATCACGATTCCATCGGTGACGTCGAAGAAGTACCGCAAGCCGTACGTCGCGGTGTGGGTGGAGAATGCCGACGCGAAGCCGGTGCGGACGATCAGCGTGTGGGGGAGCAATCCACGCTGGATTTCGACGTTGCCACAATGGTGGAAGATCGGCCGCGACGACACCAAGCTGGTCAAGGCGGTGACGAGAGCCACCCGGGCCCCGGGCAAGTACTCGCTGGTCTGGGACGGCAAGGACGACAAGGGAAATCTCCTATCGCAGGGCACCTACACCGTGCACGTCGAAGTCCACCGCGAGCATGGCAAACTCGTGCGCCAGACCGGCAAGCTCACATGCAATGGCGAACCCGCCGAGCTCAAGCTCGCCAAGAACGCCGAGACCGGCGAAACGCTGGTGGAGTACGTCAAGAAGAAGAAATAAATCCAAAATCCGAAATCCGAAACTCGAAATCCGAAACAAATCCGAAATCCGAATAAAAAAATGTGGATCGTCACCGTTCGGGCATTGGATCGGTTTTCCTATTCGAATTTCGGATTTGTTTCGGATTTCGAGTTTCGGATTTCGGATTTTCCATGACCTTTGCACATCGCTTTGTCTTGAAATGGGCGCGCACGATTCACGTCTATCTCACGCTGTTCGGGCTCGCGCTGTTGCTCTTCTTCGCCATCACCGGCTTCATGCTGAATCACGAGAACTGGTTCCTGCCGACGCAGACGACGAGCGGAATCTTGCCACCGGAAATGTTGGCGACGCCCGACCAGGACGCGGTGGTCGAGACGCTACGCGCCGAGTTCGGCGTGCCGCCCGAAATGGAGGTCCGGTCGTTTGACGCCGACGCGCAGGCGATCCGTGTCCGATTTCAATCCGACAAGGGGACCGCTGATGCAGAGATCCAGAAAGCGGACGGGGCCACGGTCGTCAACGTCGACACGCCAAGCCAGACGCGTGTGCGCTATACGGTCGTCGAAGGCAAGATGCCGATCGAGTTGCTCGATCCGGACGACCCCGCGAAGGCGTTGCCAATCGTCGAGGTACTGCGGCGCGATTTCGGGGCACGCGGCGAAGTGATCGTCGCGCCGCGCTACGAGAAGGAAAGCGAATCGTTCAGTGTGCTGTTCAAGGCGCCGAGCTACTCAGCCGAGGCGACCATCAAGGCGACCGACGGCAGCACCAAGGTCAAGCACGAATCACGCGGCATCAACGGCATTCTGCTCGACCTGCATCGCGGCAAGGACAGTGGCCCGCACTGGAGCCTCGTCGTCGACATCACCGCAGGCTTCTTTGTCGTCGTCTCCATCACCGGCATCATCTTGTGGTCGTCGCTCAAGGGGCGCGCGCAGCACGGCCTGGCGATTCTCATCCTCGGCACCGTGCTCAGCGTCGCGGTGTATTTCTTGTGGGTACCGCGATAAACATACCAACCCGAAGCGCAAGCGAGGGATCCCGCCTCGGCGTGCAGATCCCTCGCTCGCGCTTCGGGTTGCTATCGTTAGGTACTCCAGTGCAACGATCGCGCGTCGAAGATCGGTCCGTCGACGCAGACGCGTTTGTAGTCCCAGCCGCCATCCGTTTTCACGGGGGTGACGCAGCTAAAGCAGATGCCGACGCCGCAGGCCATCGGGGTTTCGAGCGATAGGTGGCACGGGATGCCGCGGCGTTCGGCCTGGCGGGCGAGAGCGTGCAGCATCGGTTCGGGGCCGCAGCCGAAGAGGTGTTGCGGTGCGTCGTGTTGTGCGAGTAGGTCGGTGACGAAGCCGTGGTGGCCGACGCTGCCGTCGTTGGATGCAAGGTGGACGGTCGCGCCAGCATTGCGGAAATCGTCGACGCCGGCAGCGAGGTCGGCGGAGCGAACGCCGTAGTAGAGTCCGACGCGCTGGACGCGGCGGCGCGCTGCCTGGCCGGCGTAGCCGCGTGCGCCGAGCAGTTCGCGGATTTGGGCGAGGAATGGCGTCTGGCCGATGCCGCCGGCGACGAGGGCGACGTGCTGATCGCCGACCGGGTCCGGGAAGCCGTTGCCGAGCGGGCCCCAGACATCGAGGATGTCGCCCGGCTTCGCCTTCGCGAGCAGACCGGTCAGCTTGCCAACGACAAGGTAAACGACGTCGATACCGATCGGCTTGCCGGCGTCGTCGAGGACGGTGTCGTAGAGCGCGAACGGTCGCCCGAGCAAGGGGTCGGTGGATGTCGGCAGCCGCAGCATCACGAACTGCCCGGGCCGAATTGCCTCGGCGATTGCGGGAGCACGCAGGCGGATGAGATAAGTGTTGCGCGCGAGCGGACAATTGGCGATGACGGCGGCGGCAACCTGTGCGAAGCTCATGATGCCATCCTACGGAACGCCGGTTGGAGCGGACATCGTGGGCTGTTCTCGAATCGGCTGCCATTTCGCATACGGCGCGTTCGGGCCCATCTGCTCCTCGATGCGGAGGAGTTGGTTGTACTTGGCGAGGCGTTCGCTGCGAGCGATGGAGCCGATCTTGATCTGGCCGACGCCGGTGCCGACGGCGAGGTCGGCAATGGTGCAGTCCTCGGTTTCGCCGCTGCGGGCACTGACGATGCAGCGATAGCCAGCGGCGCGGGCCTGATCGATCACGGCGAGCGTCTCGGTCAACGTGCCGATCTGGTTCACCTTGATGAGGATGCTGTTAGCGACGCCGGCCTTGACGCCTTGCTGAAGTCGGGCCGGATTGGTGACGAACAAGTCATCGCCGATGAGCTGGACGCGCTGGCCGAGCGCGTCAGTGAGGGTTTTCCAGCCGGCCCAGTCGTCCTCGGCCATGCCGTCCTCGATGCTGAGAATGGGATAACGCTCGACCCAATCGGAAAGCAGCGCAGTCATGGCGAGCGGCGAATGAAGGGCGCCGTGCAAGCGATAGAGGCCGCCTTCGAAGAAGTGCGTGCTGGCAACATCGAGCGCGATGGCGGCGTCGTGCCCCGGCTTCAGGCCCAGCCGGCGGAAAGCATGCAGGATCAGCTCGATCGCTTGCTCGTTGCCCGCGAGCTTCGGCCCGAACCCGCCTTCATCGCCGACGAGCACGCCTTCATGCCCACTCTCTTTCAGCGTGATTGCCAACGCGCGATAAACCTGAGCCGTCATATGCAGCGCCTCGGCGTACGAATTGGCGCCAATGGGAAGTAAGAGAAAATCCTGCATCTCCAGATTGCGTCCCGCGTGCAGTCCACCTGAGATGAGATTGACCATCGGCATCGGCAGCCGGGCATTGCCGTTGCGATCCAGATACTGCCAGAGCGGCTGCCGTCGCGCCGCGGCGGCGGCATGAGCGCAGGCGAGCGAGACGCCGAGGATGGCATTGGCGCCAAGGCGCGACTTGTCCGGCGTGCCGTCGAGCGCGCAAAGCTTGGCGTCGATCGCTTCCTGTTCGGACACCGGCATGCCGACGATGGCAGGGCCGAGCGTTTCGTGCACATACATGACCGCGAGGCGCACGCTCTTGCCAGCGTAGTCGGTCGGATCGCCGTCGCGCAATTCGAGCGCCTCATGTTTGCCTGTGCTCGCCCCCGATGGCACGATCGCGCGCCCCATCGTGTCACCGCAATGGATGTCGACCTCGACGGTCGGCTGCCCGCGACTGTCGAGCACCTGTCGCGCTGTTACCTTGTCGATGCGATCGTGCATGGGTCAGCCCCACAATAGACTCGATATAATGGCCTTAGTATATCGGCAGCCTTCGGAGGTGTGTTGCTATGAGCGCTGCGCTGAAGTGGAATCTTGTTTCGGTTGAGGACTACCTTGATGGTGAACTGCACTCGCCGATCAAGCACGAATACGTCGGTGGTGTCGTACATGCCATGGCGGGAGCGAGTAACGCACATAACGTCATCAACTACAATACGCTGATATCGATTGGTATCCGATTGCGCGGGAAGCGCTGCCAGGTACACGGCTCAGACACCAAAGTACGGATAGATTTGCAGAACGAAGTTCGATTCTACTATCCGGATCAGCACGTCTTTTGCGAGCCGAATCCGCTGAGCGATTCCTTTCAAGACAGGCCGGTCGTGATCTTCGAAGTACTGTCGCGGAGTACACGCCGCACCGACCTCGGCGAAAAGAAGGATGCGTATTTGACGATTCCGTCGCTGCGCGTGTATGGCTTGATCGAGCAAGACGAGCCGACGGTCATCGTCTTTCGGCGTGGTCCGAAGGAATTCGCGCGCGAGGTCTACCACGGCCTCGACGCGGTCATACCCCTGACCGAGATCGAGATCGAGTTGCCGTTGGCGGAGATCTATGAACGCATCGAGTTCAGTCCCGAACCCGTCGGCGCTGAGGGCGCCTAGCGCAACATGAGCGCGCAGACCACGCCGATTACGGTCGCGGCCATTGCGAAGAGGCCGATGCCGTAGCCGATGCGGACGCGGCGAATCTGGGCGGCGTCCTGGGCGAGCGTGTCGGCGGTCCAGCATGCGGCGCCTTGATGGCGCAGCAGTTCGGCGTGGACTGCCGGCGCCAGCATCGTG
>DASRSQ010000685.1:0-5627 GCA_035656475.1 Gemmataceae bacterium
CGGCCCGGATGCGCCGTGGGGCGCCATTGCCGGCGCCTTCGCGGGGCTAGGCATCAGCGCCACGCTCGCCGCTTTCTTTCTGGTCGTCGAGATGATCCCGCACGCTCTCTGGCAGTTCGCCATCGGCGCGCATGCGGGCATCGGCTTCTTGCTCCTCTGGGTCCTGCTCGCTCTCTTCTGCTGGCTGTTTATCGCGATCGGATTGGGAATCGTGTTGCCGTGGATCAGTCCGTTGCGCCGGCTGCTCGTCGATCCGTTTCAGCGGCTGATCGCCGGCGCGTTTCGCGTGGTCCGAATGACGACGCTGGCCGATTACTGGACGCCCTGAGGTCTATCTCTCGTCTTCGGTGTTCGACTCGGCAGTGAATTCCACGTCCCTGTAGATTTCTGAAAGTGGCAATTCGATCTTGATTTCTTTCAGCGGAATAACTGCGGCGAGTCCAACATACACCTCACGGACAAAACCACTGTCGGTTCGACGATGCACCGTCACAAGTGCCTGATCTTGTTCAATCAGCAGATAGACGCCGAGCGATGGAATCGTCAGATAGCCGTCTTTCTTTTCACCTTCATCGATGCGACGGGTGCTTTCGGAAAGCACCTCTGCGATCACAATCGGCTGATCTTGGTAACTTTCATTGCTCGCATTGGACTGGCAGACGACGGATACGTCAGGGTAATAAAAACGCGTTTCCGTCGGCAGCAGAATGCGAACTTTTGTATCCGAGTTGTAAGGTCGACAACGTTGGCCGCGCAGGCGATTGCCAAGCACGATAATCGTGTTCACGGCAATCCGATTGTGCCCAATCCGCGCGCCCGCCATCGCGTAGACAACGCCCGCGCGATACTCGTGCTTGATCGGAGAGACCAGTTCTCCGGCAAGGTAATCTTCAACTGACACCAGGTTGAGCTTGATTGCCGCACTCATACTACCTCGTAACCCTTCGATGGCTGTCCATATATTGTGTGCCGAAACGCGACTTTCTGCAACTGGACAGCCTATTTATCCGCGCGCCATTCCATGATCATATAGTCCTTGCCCTTGCGAAACTCGGTCGGACGATCCTTGCCCGGCATCGCGAAGCAGGATTTGCGCGTGTCGCCTTTGATTTCGTAGATGCCGCGCAACACGGTTTCCTTGTTTTCGCCGAGAAAGACATCGATGGTTTTGAGCTTCTTGCTCGGATCGACGGTGAAGCTGCCCTTGATGGTCAGGCTGCCCGTTTTCATCGTGAACATGTCCCCATCGACTTCGAGCGAGATCAACTGCAGCTCGGCGTTGGTCTGCTCGTTGCCGTTGAAGTCTTGAGCATAGTTCGCTGCCCATTTCCCTTGAAATGACTTCAGCTCCTTTTTGACGGCTTCGTCCGTGGGCTGTGCGAAAACGCTCGAGGCAATGAGCAAACAACAGGCGATGACAATGCGGCGCATGGGAGACTCCCTGGTGAGAGATGAAGCTGAGTTCATTGTTATGACTTCGGCCAGGTTGCGACGCGGTTTTGCCGATACGCCTCATTGCCCAGGTGAGCAGCGGCGGCGGCGCTGACGCCGGCACTGATCGGAGCGCTCGGCTGGCGATTGTTGCGAATCGCGTCGATCCAGTTACGCAGGTGCAGCAACTCACCGTCCGGCGTCGTGTAGAAATCGCGGCCGCGCGGGCCCTGGCCGAGAATCTGTTCCTCCGGCTTGTTCTTCGGAAACCGCGGCTCCGGGATTAGCTCGAAGCGGCCGCGATCGACATAGATCGTGCCTTCCGTGCCCATGAACTCGATCATCGCGCCGTTGCGGGCATTGCAAAACGTCCCCTCGAAATGCATCTGTAGGTTGTTGCCGTAATGAAGCAGTGTCTGGATGGTGTCGGGCGTTTGCCACACGTCGCGCGCGGTATTGAACTGGCCGAGCGTGACGGCCTTGTCGGGATGATCAACGTTGAGGATCCAGTGGGCGACGTCGAGCCAATGTACCATGAGATCGGTGAGGATGCCGTTGCCAAAATCCCAGAACCAGCGCCAGTTGCGGAACTTGTAGTCGTCGAAATCCTGCATCGGCGCGTTGCCGAGGAATCGCTTCCAGTCGAGGCGTTTCGGATCGACATTCTGCGGACCGCGGCGCACGCGGTCGGAGTTGCGGTTCCAGGTCATGTGCACCTTGTGCACCGTGCCGATGCGCCCCGCGTTGATAAGCTCCTTCGCGCGAATGATATGCGGCATCGAACGCTGTTGCGTGCCAACCTGCACGATACGGCGATGCTTCGCGAGTGCCGCCGTGATCTCGGCGCCCTCGCGCATCTTGTGCGTCAACGGCTTCTCCACGTACACGTCCTTCCCCGCCGCCATCGCGTCGATCGTCATCGGCGTGTGCCAGTGGTCTGGCGACGCGATCAGCACCGCATGGATGTCCTTGCGAGCGAGAAGCGCATGATAGTCGCGCGTCGTGAATGCCTTCGGCTCCGCCAGCTTCTGCGCGAGTTCGAGGTTGGGCTCGTAGATATCGCACAGCGCGATCATGCGCGTGTTCGGCACCTTCGCCAGCGCCGGCATCAGATGCCGACAGCGCCCACCGGTGCCGATGAGGCCGATGTTGATGCGCTCATTGGCGCCGACCGGCTGCGCCGAAGCCGGCAGCGCGAGCGCGGAGGTCGCGGCGACACCGGCGGCCGAGGTGGCCAGAAACTTGCGACGGGAGAGGGTCATCGGCGTTCTCCAAATGGGCAGGCTTGGGCGCCATCATTCTAATGTTCAAATCACGCGACCACAAGAAGTTGTCTCACGGCCCAAAAACGCGCACGACCTTGCTGCCGACCCAGCCGCGCACGATCGCGAGTTGCTTGGCGTCGATGCCGTTGACGATCAGCTCGCTGCAACCCGAGCCGTAGGTGCCGAGGTTCTTCCGCGATACCAGCTTCGCGTTGATCGTGCCGCTGCCCTCCATTTTCAGTCGCAGCGTATCGCCTGGCTTCAGCGCGGCGGCTTGTTGCCACCACGTTGCGAAGACGAGAACGCGTGTCTGGTCGGGCGTCGCCTCCTCGACGAACGCGGTCATGCCCTCCGCCTTGACGCGGGCCTCGATGCGTTTGCGCTCCTCCGCCTGGATCGCATCCAGGCCGGTAGCGTCGCACAGCAGCTTGACGATGCGTCGCTTGCCGGCGTAGACCCACGTCAGGTACACCCGCTCGCCCGGCTTCGTCTGCCCCTTCTCGACGATCTTGCCGCCGTGCCAGATCTTGCATTTTGCATCGAAAGCGAACGACGCGATCTTGCCGTCGTCGAACTCCTTGTCGCCGGCCATCACCTTCGCGTCAAACCCATCGGCTCGGACTTTCTCGATCTGCCAGGCGTGGTTGTGCCCCTTCATCTGGCATAGCTCGTCCTGGAAGTGCACGAGGTACGCACGCTTCTCCTTGTCGTCCGGATTGAAGAATAGATTGACGCGCTCGCCAGGCAGCAATTCGTCGGGATGCGCTCCATAGGCGAGGTGCCGATACGTCGTCAGCCAGGGGAGGACGCGCACGTTGTACTTCTCGCCGGTCTGTTCGTGGCTGACCTCTGCTTGCCAGGTCTTGGCGTCAAACTTGTGCCACACGTACCAGCCGCGCGTTTGGCCGATGCCGCCGGGCAGGCCAAAACGCCGCGGGTGCACCGGCGATGCAGGATCCTCGGGCTTCAGCGACAGGTCTGGAGCCTGTGCGCCGGTGTTTTGCACAAGCATCGCAAGGGTGACGAAGGTGAGAAGCTGGGAACGCATGGCATCCTCTGGTGTGCAGTGACCCTGGGCAGGCATGCGGGCAGGTTGCCTGTCTTTGTATGCTTGGCCATATCGCGCCGCCGCCTGCGAGTTGAGTCGATTTTGAAAGATTCCATTGACTGAACTCACATCCTGCATTATTTCCGCCGATTCTACCGATTAGGGAATCTTTCGGAGGTGGCGCTTGAGCGGACCCGGCACGTGGTCGGCGTGGTTGCATCGGCACTGGCTGCCCATCGCAATGGCGGCATGTGCGGTGTGCGCGCTCACGCCGTTCGGCCTGGGGCAATTGCCGATCATCATCATCAACGCCGAGCGGCCATCACTTGGGACGCCGATCGAGCGCTACGAGGGTCCCGGGGACGCCGAGGAAAGCGAGCCGATCATCGTGCAGCGCACCGAGACGCCGGCGCCGCAGATTATCAATTTCCCGATCGCGCCCAAGTCGGGCGACACGCCGCAGGTGATTGATTTTCCGGTCGTTTCGCGTGCAAATGAGATCCCAAAGACCAGTCCGCCCGCGTACGTTTCGAAACCAATGTTGCCGGCGCCTCTGGACATCAAAACGACTGATCCGTCCCGAAAGGCCGAGCCGCCGGCGCCGCAAGCGGCGAAGTCGATGCTGCCGCCGATCATTGATCGTCCCGACACGCCGGGCGAAATCAAAGAGCCGATGCCGCTGGCGATCGAATCGCCCGCGCCGAAACCGATGCCGCTAATGATTGATCGGCCTGCGGAGGCTGAAGTCGATCCAACTACCGCGTTGCCGCGCACGGACGTCACGGAGTTGCCGCGTCCGGTAGAAAAGCCGGCTGCGCCGACGAAGTCACCCGACCTGGAATTCGTGCCAGCGACGACCACGAAGGTTGGGGAGTTGCCGACGGAGCTTGCAAAAGAACTGACAGTGGATCCGCCGCCGCCGATGTTCCAGCCGGCGCGTTTTGGCCAGGTGGTGGGCTTGGGCCCTGCACCCGAGCCGAAGCGAATCGAGGCGACCCAGGTCGGCGATCCCGCGCCGATTGAGGCACGCGAGAGGCCGCGCACGTCCAGCCTGTCGTATGGCGTGCGTCCCGTGCGATTTCAATTCCCCATGGCGGTGACGTCGCCGGAAGACGATGGGATCACGTTGAGCGTGACCAATCGCGCCCGGCCGCCGCAATTGCTTGAGCCGATCAATTCGCAGTCGTATGGCCACTATGACATGCCCGCCTGGCCCGGCATCGACCCCGGTGTGCCGTGCAATGTCATCTACCGCCCGGTGTCGCCGCAGTCCGTGCCGACCGTTGTGCCGGCGCGCGTCCGGGTACGCGAGTTGATGGTCTGGCCCATCCGCGCCTTGACGGAACCCTTCCGCGAGCTGCTGGATTAGCCGGACGCGAAGCCGGCCTCCGAACGAAAACACGTCCGCCTCTGCGAGGCGGGGCTAAACGTGAATACCGCACATCACCTGTCGCTGCTCGCGCCGCAGCGGTAAGATAACACTTTGCTCGCGGCTTCGTTGAAAGGGATACCATGAAGAAATTGATCGCGATTGTTGTCGCGTTTGCCAGCGCCGGCGCCGCGCGGGCTCAGTTGCAGACCGCTCTCTTTCCGCTTGAAGTCGGCAATCGCTGGACCTATGTCGTCCACAACGGCACGGACATCGATGCGTCCAACAAGAAAAAAACCGTGGTGGTCGAGGTCGAACGCCGCGAGCCGTACGAGAAGAATGTCGGTTTCATTCTCAAGAACACGAGCGATGCAAAGGTGACGCGGGACCACGTGGTGGTGCTGCCGGATGGCGTGTACCGGGTCCACGTTGCCGAGACGCCGATCACGCCGCCGGTGTGCCTGATCAAGCTGGGGGACAAGAGCAACACCTGGCAGAGCAACAGCAAGAGCGG
>DASRSQ010000686.1:0-6260 GCA_035656475.1 Gemmataceae bacterium
TTTTGCATTTGATTTCTCTGTAAAGCGAAAGAAAATGCAAAAGCGGTGTCGAGCCACCGCACTCCAAAGCTGTCATTACCCGGCGGGCGTCGGCGTTGGCGTGGTCGGCGCTGGATACTCCGATGGCGCCTGATTGTCCGGGCCGACGATGATCCCGGTCTCCTCCTCCGTTTGTTGCTTCTTGCCGAGGATTGCCTCGAGATCGTCGGCGAGCAATTCTTCCTTCTGCAACAGCGCGTCGACCATGCGGTCCATCTTGTCGCGGTTTTGCGAGAGAATTTCGAACGCCTTCTCGTCCGCCTCGCGCAGGATGATGCGGACCTCCTCGTCGATCAGGTGGGCCGTCTCCTCGCTGAAGTCGCGTGGTTCCTGCAACTCCTTGCCGAGGAAGACATGCTCCTCGCCGATGCGGAAGGACATGGGCCCAAGCTTTTCGCTCATGCCCCAGTGGGTGACCATGTAGCGTGCCAGTCGCGTCGCCTGCTTGAGGTCCATCTCGACGCCGGCGTAGGTCTGGTTGTACATGAGACGCTCGGCGGCCCGGCCGCCCATGGCGACGGCGAGGCGCGCCTTGAAGTAGTCGGCGCCGCGGTGGACTCTTTCCTCATCCAAGGTGAACATCGTCACGCCGCCGGTCTGCCCGCGTGGCACGATGGTCACCTTGAGGGGCGGATCGGCCTCGGGCATGTACCAGCCGACAATGGCGTGTCCGGCTTCGTGATACGCGGTGCGCCGCTTCTCGGTCTCGGTCAGCACCTCATCGCGCTTCGGGCCCATCAGCACGCGGTCGGCGGCATTCTCGAAGTCCTTGCGCTCGATGCGCGACTTGTTCTCGCGCGAGGCGATCAGGGCCGCCTCGTTGGCAAGATTGCGCAGGTCGGCGCCGGTCATACCGATCATCTTGCGTGCGACATCTTCGAGATTGACGTCATCCCCGAGGGGCTTGTTGCGTGTGTGCACCTTGAGGATGGCCAGTCGGCCTTGCCAGGTCGGCCGATCGACGGTGACATGGCGATCGAAGCGGCCGGGCCGCAAGAGGGCGGAATCGAGCACATCGGGTCGATTGGTGGCGGCAATGACGATGACCGATTCGTTGGGCTGGAAACCATCCATTTCGCTGAGGATCTGGTTGAGCGTCTGCTCGCGCTCGTCCGATCCGCCGCCGACACCGGCGCCGCGCATGCGGCCGACGGCGTCGATCTCGTCGATGAAGAGCAGGCAGGGAGCATTTTCCTTGGCGGTCTTGAACATGTCGCGCACGCGGCTGGCGCCGACGCCGACGAACATCTGGATAAATTCGGAGCCGCTGATCGAGAAGAACGGCACGCCCGCCTCGCCGGCGACGGCACGTGCGAGCAGCGTCTTGCCGGTGCCCGGCGGACCGATCAGGAGGACGCCCTTCGGAATCTGAGCCCCAAGCTTCTGGAACTTCTCCGGGTTCTTGAGGAACTCAACGATTTCCTGGAGCTCATACTTGGCATTGGCCATGTCGGCAACGTCTTCGAAGGTCGTCCGCATCTTGGTCTTATCAAAGCGCTTCGCCGGGCTGCGAATGTAGTTGTTGAGAAAGCTGCTGCCCAGCGGATCGCGGAAACGGGGCAGGATCAGAAAAAAGAAGACGGCGGCGATCAGCATCAGCATGAACAGAAAGCTAAAGACCGGCGTAATCCATGACGTGGTGTCGGGATCGGTATCGTGCGGGATCTGCTGGTCTTTCAAAAACTTGCTGACCTCGCCGCTGTCGATGTCTCCTTTCCAGAGGAGCACCTCGACACGATCGCCCCGTACGCGCTTTTGCACGGATTCGGGAAGCTTGGCTTTTTCCTTGAACTCCACCACCATCTTGTTGGAGCCTTCCTTCAGCGTAACCTTAGAGACCTCCCGGTCGATGGCGAGCTTCTGGAAATCGGAATAGCCGATGGACCCGTAGCCGTTGAACCCGAATGCAAGGTAAGCGACGAGAAGGGTAAGGAGAAGTATCACGATCCACAGCCAAGCGCCGGGCATGCCCTCCGTTCGGCGTCGGCTGCGATTAGGATTTTGCTGCTCTCTTGGGGAGGGCATGGAACTTCCTCGTAGACGCCCTACTGAATCTCCGCAGCGAATCCTGCGCCGTCCAGGGCATCCAGATAAAATACGAACTAACCGACATTCGACCAAGGCACGACAGCGATGGCCTGGACGTTTCTTTCACGCTTGCTGGCCGGCAAACCTAGGCAAAGGCCCGACTTACACGTCGTCGTCTTCACGCGCGAAACCTGCCCCCTGTGCGATGAGGCCTGGAAGTTGCTACGCGGCTATCAGAATCGCTACGGCTTCACTCTTGAAGCAATCGACATCGACACCTCGCCGAATTTGGTGGACGAACACGGCGAATGGGTACCGGTGGTTGTCGTCAACGGCCAGGTGCGCTTCCGCGGCCACGTCAATGAGGTCCTGCTGCAGCGATTGCTCGATGCACCCTGACGGAGTGGAACTTGCAATTAGCAATTGCTAATTGTCAAACTTATGATTGTATATCCCATCGCGCATTTCAGCCGGACTGCGGCACCCCGCCCAGGCTGCGCCAGATATACCACGTGCCGATCGAACGGAATGGCTTCCAGCCCGCGGTCAGCTCGATCAACTCTTGTTTCTTCGGCAAATCGGCGAGCTGGTAATGTTTCTGTACGCCGGCGCGCAGGCCATAATCGCCGACGGGCAGGATGTCGGTGCGGCCCAGCGAGAAGATCAGGAACATCTCCGCGGTCCAGGGGCCGATGCCGTGCACCTGCGTCAGGGCCGTGATGATGTCGGCGTCCTCCATCTCGCGAAGCGCCTTGAGCGGGATCAATCCCTCCTCGCATTTCGCCGCCAGGTCGCGCAGCGACTTTTGCTTGCCTCCCGACAGCCCCGCGGCACGCAAGTCGGCGTCGCTGGCCGCGAGAATGTTCTTCGGGCGGAAGCGCTTGACCGTTTTGCGCAGGCGTTCGCTGATCGCGGCGGCGGCCTTGCCGGAGATCTGTTGCGACACAATCGAACGCACCAGGATTTCGAAATGGTCGCCGTTGATTTGCAGCGTGCACGGGCCGATATTGCGAATCAACGGCTTCAAGACGGCATCACGGGACAGATGGCGTCGGGCTTTGTGAAGCAGAGCGGGGTCCATGAGGTCCATCCAGCAGACATGGCGACGAAATCCACATTTCATCATAGCAGGAATAAGAGGGGATTCCCAAGCCCAGGGATGAGGTATCCGAATCCCTGGGAGCTGGTGGCGCACCCCCATGTGCCTACTTTTTCTTGCCCGACTTCTCGACGACTTCGAGCGTGAACTTACCGAACGGAGGCGTGCCGCCCAGGGTGGTGCAGATGACGCGATAGGCGCCTGTCTTCGTAGCCTTGTGCAGGACTCGCGAGGCGAGCGAACCGCTCATGAAGTCATCATTCTCTGCCAAGCGAGCGCCGGCGGAGTCTTCGAGGAACAGATAAGAATCGAAGATGCCCTTGTTGCCATTGCCGCTCTGGGTGATCTGATAGGTTTTGCCTTCTTCGAATGCAACAATGAAAACCTTGTAGCGGCGGCCGGCCAGCATGGCGTCCTTGTCGGTCAACTCGCCGTCATACGTTGCTTTGCCGTCCGTAAGCTTCAGCTCGATCGGCTTCGCGTTGAAACCGGCGGGCGTCGGCGGGCTGCTGACCTCGCTGACCATCAGCGCGAACTTGCCGAGCTTGCCACTGAAGGAAGTGGCCACGACGCGAAATTCGCCGGTCATGCCAGCGGTATAAACGATGCGTGAATCAAGAGTATTCAGGCCTGGGGCATCGTCGTTGTAGGCCAGCTCCTTGCCGGCGGAATCTTCCAGGCGAAGGAATGCGTCGAAATCGTTGCTTTTCAAGTCGAACTGATAGGTCTTGTCCTTTTCGAGGTTGACCTTGTACACCTTGCGGCGCGAGTTGCCAGTCAGAGCGCTGGTGTCCTTGTCGTCCCCCTCGGTCAATTCGCCGGCTTTGCTGAACAGGGCGATTTTCTTGGGCTCGCCTTTCTTTTTCTGCTTTTTGTCGACTTGTTTCTCACCCGCCTGCCCTTCGAATCCCGGTGCGAGTAGGGCGGTGCCGAGCACGAGCATCGCTCCCGCGAGGATCATCCGCTGCTTGAGCATGACTGCGACTCCTGGTAGGCATTGAATCGGAAGTAAAGAGCAATTTATGACACGGCTGTTTGGAACACAATGAAGAAACCGAATTCCGCATTGCTTCGCTCAACAAGGTTCCTTGCCCGAACCTTTTGGGCCGTCGCGTGTCATGTTTTGCGATATTCCGCGCCATTCCTCTTGTCGCCTTTTGCTATCTGTCTAAAATACTAGACCCGAGACCATACGGATTGCTCGCCCATTGAGGTCTGTCATGAAAGTGCGTTCGAGCGTCAAGCGAATCTGTGAGAATTGCAAGCTGGTGAAACGGCAAGGCCGGGTGTTCGTGATCTGCACCAATCCCCGCCACAAGCAGCGTCAAGGCTAGGAGAATCCATGCCGCGTATTCTGGGTGTTGACCTTCCCAACGATAAGCCGACCCATATTTCGCTCCGCTACATCAAGGGCATCGGCCCGACGACGTCGCTGGAAGTGTGTGAAAAGGCACGCGTCAATCCACAGCGCAAAGCCAAGGAGTTGACCGACGAAGAGATCGCTCGCATCGCGGGCATTCTCGATCGCGAATATGTGGTCGAAGGTCAGCTGCGTCGCCAGGAGCAACAAAATATCGCGCGCCTGAAGGAAATCGCGTGCTATCGCGGTTTCCGTCATCGCCGCAACCTGCCGTGCCGCGGCCAGCGAACAAGGACGAATGCCCGCACCCGCAAGGGCCCACGTAAGACGGTCGCCGGCAAGAAGGGCGTCAAGGAAGCTAAGTAGTGTTCCGCCACTTGCGGCTTAGCGCTCGCCGAAACATGACAGAGCGCTAGGCAGCAAGCGGCGAACTCTTGCCGTTTTCGACGCGTTCCCTATTGTAACCTAATACCGGCAAAGACGGTGCCAATCCATGGCCCGACTTCGAAAGAAGCCGGGCGATGTCGTTTTCCTGAAGGGTGTACGACGTGGCCAAGAGCAAGAAGAAAAAAGCCCGGCGCAATGTCAGCCGCGGCATCGCTCACATCAAATCGACGTTCAATAACACGATCGTCACCATCACCGACACCAACGGTGACACGCTGTGTTACGCGTCGGCTGGCACCGTAGGCTTCAAGGGCAGCCGCAAGAGCACGCCATTCGCCGCTCAGCGTGCCGCTGAAGTTGCCGCCGACCGGGCGACGAAATTCGGGCTCAAGGAAGTCGAGGTACGCGTCAAGGGTCCCGGCTCCGGCCGCGAATCCGCCATCACCGCTCTGCAGGCCGCCGGCCTGTCGGTCAAGGTGATCGAAGACGTCACTCCGCTGCCGCACAACGGCTGCCGCCCGCCGAAGAAGCGCCGCGTGTAATTGCCGCTCGCGGCGTAGCAGTTAGATAATTGTTTCGGACAAAACGGCCCGTTTCCTCGTTGGACGGCGTCGTGAATTGACACACGGTTTTGTCCCTGCAACCGAAGGATGATTTTGTCTCATGGCTCGTCATATCGACCCTGTCTGCCGACTCTGCCGACGTGAAGGCATCAAGCTTTACCTCAAGGGCAGCCGCTGTGAAAGCCCGAAGTGCGCGATCGAACGTCGTAACCAGCCGCCGGGCATGCACGTGCGTCGCGGCAAATTGACCGAGTACGGCGAGCGTCTGCGCGAAAAGCAAAAGCTCAAACGCTTCTACGGCGTCCTCGAACGCCAGTTCCGCCGTTACTTCGCTCTGGCCTCGCGCTCGACCGAGAACACCGGCGAGGCACTGCTGAGCCTGCTCGAACGCCGGCTGGACAACGTCGTCCATCGCCTTGGCTTCGCCCCGTCCCGCGCCGCCGCCCGCCAGCTCGTCGCGCATGGACACATTCTGCTCAATGGCAAGAACTGCAACATCCCAAGCTTGACCGTCAAGAAGGGGGACAAGATTGCAGTCAAGAATAAGGCGAAGAGCTTGGCCCAGGTAAAGCTCAACCAGCAGGCGCACACCGAACCGATTCCCGACTTCCTCGAGATCGTCGCGAACGAGCCGCCGGAGGGCATGGTCAAGAGCATCCCGGGCCGTGGCGACGTCGATCCGCGTCTGGGTAAGGACAAGGAGCTGCAGGAACAGCTCATCATCGAATTCTGCTCGCGCTAAAGCCAGCGGGCGTTGCCTGTAAGGTGGGTCGAGCAACGCGAG
>DASRSQ010000687.1:0-5271 GCA_035656475.1 Gemmataceae bacterium
CGCTGCACGCGATCTACTGTAACGGCCAAGGACCGTGTGCCTCGTCGGGATCTACCTCGTCATGCTGCGATAAACGCGGAGCCCAACCAGCACGACGCAAAGTCAGGGGAAGGCATCTGCGGCGAGCATACCTTCCCTCTCAAGGCACCGTGGCACAGATTGCGGGGTAAGGCATCTAGGTGCGTGGCCTAGGTAAGCGTCGTATGCGGCGTTTCCGTTCGACGCCAGCACGCCCACAGCCAGCCGATGCTCCACACAGTCGCAGCAGCGCCGAGCGACGCCGCGGCGAGCAGGCCCCACGGCGTGGGCAGCGGCCACGCGTAGATCTCGACGACGCCGTCGCGGCGCATCATCGCGACGTGGCCATTGTCAGGCGAAAATGCAAGAGCGCTGTTCGAGCGGAAGCTCGCATGTGTGACGCCGGTGCGCCAGTCCATGATGTCGAGGGTGGTGTCATCCTCGTCGAGCGGCCACCATTTTTGCAGCCACTCGGGTCGCTCCCTCGGATGCTTCGTTACGACGAAATCGCCGTTTGGCGACAGCGAGGTTTCCGACCCAAAAGTGCGCGAGAATCCGGCACCGTCAACGACGACATAGCGATCGCGGCGCCATTGGAATGGATCTAGCCCTCCGAGAAGCACGTGTCCGTTGCGTGACAAATCCAGGAACACGGTGTTCTCCGGGAGCTCCATGCGCGCTACTTCCTCGGACCGGAATGGATCGTAGATGAGAAATTCACAACTCGTTGCATCATACTTGGCATAAACGGCAAATGGATGGCAATGTCGAGATATACGGATGATCCGAAACCTATCGATGCTCTCGGGTAGCCGATGCACTTCTTGATGGTTCGCGAGGCGACGGACGCTTTGTCCGATGAGGTGACGGACGCTGTGTCCATTGACGTAATGCAGCTCTCCCCCAGGCGAGTAGAAAACGTCGCTCGCGTAATCCAGTCTCCAACTGTTGGTGAAGTTGCCCGAGGCGAGGTTGTATTCCTTTACTTCTCGTTCGGGAGCGATGACAACGAGCGTTGCGCCGTCCGGCGAGAATCGCGCAATGCTCCAGCGATCTCTATTCAGACCGAGAATCTCGCGACCAGGATCGTCGCGATTCCAGGCCTGTATTTGCACTTCGTTCTTGTCATGGTGGCACGTGATGACGTGTCGGCCGCCTGGGGACAACGCCTGTAGTACAGAGTGGGGTGTTGTCGTAACCCGCCAGTCCGGCAACGGCGGCAGCGTCCACACGATCAGCGCGGCGGCGATGCCGGCGAGCAGGGCGATCCCGTTTCGCGGTCGAGCCAGCGGGGGCATGGTGACTCCTCGAAACAAGGAGAAAGTAAAAAGGCAAAAGGAAAAAGCACAACAGGCCGCACATTTTCCTTTTGCCTTTTTACTTTTTCCTTGTTTCAAATCATCGCCAGAAAGCGCGCGTACGGCTCCGACCAGCGGTCGTGGTGTTGCGGCTCGTACGTCCGCACCTCGAACGAGCGACGCACGACCGCGCGGCCTTCGGCCAGCGAGCCGATGAGGCCGAGGCCAAGGGCCTGCACGAGGACGTTGCCGATCGCAGTCGCTTCGACGGGGCCGGCGATGACGGGGCGATTGCACGCATCCGCGGCGAGCTGGCAGAGCAGCGTGTTCTGACAACCGCCGCCAACGATGTGGATCGCCTCCAGCTTTTTGCCTGCCAGCTCTTCGAGGCGCTCCAGCACCCAGCGATAGCGCAACGCCAGCGATTCGAGAGCGCAACGCACCACATCGCCCGGCTCGTCGGGTACCGGTTGTTTCGTCTTCTTGCAAAAATCCGCAATCGCCGCCGGCATGCTCGGCGGCAGGATGAACGACGGATCGTCCGGGTTGACGACGCTCGCGAACGGCTTCGCCGATTCGGCCATCTTCATCAACGCGGCGTAGTCATACGTGACGCCGGCGCGTTCCCAGGTGCGTCTACATTCCTGGACGAGCCAGAGACCCATGATGTTTTTCAACAGGCGAATCGTGCCGCCGACACCGCCTTCGTTGGTGAAGTTGACGGCGGCCGCCTGATCATCGGTCCGCGGCGTCTTCGTCTCGATGCCCATCAGCGACCAGGTTCCCGAACTGATGTATGCCCATGCTTCGCCCTGTGCGGGCACGGCTGCGATGGCGGCAGCGGTATCATGCGTCGCGGGCGCGATCACCGGAATCGACGCCACGCCAGCAGCGCTCGCAACGCTGGGGCGCAGCGGGCCGAGGACCGTGCCAGGCTGAACGATGGAGCCGAGGATCTTTTCCGGAATGGCGAAGCGGCGAATCAGATCGCGAGCCCACGAGCGCATCGCCGGATCGATCATCTGGCTCGTCGATGCATCGGTATACTCGTTCGCCTTGATGCCGGTCATCCAGTAGTGGAAGAGGTCGGGGATAAAGAGGAGCGCGTCGGCGACTTCGAGGGCCGGCGAGCGATCGCGCATGAGGGCGAGAATCTGGAAGAGCGAGTTGAAGCGCATGAACTGGATGCCGGTCTGCCGAAAGATCTCCGCGCGCGGCACCCTGGCGAACGCCTCGTCCATGATCGTTTCGGTATGCGGATCGCGGTAGTGGCGCGGATTGCCGAGCAGCGTGCCGTCATTGCCAATGAGCGCGAAGTCGACGCCCCAGGTATCGACGCCGACGGACGCGAGCGGGCCATGCTCGGCTTCGGCGCGGCGCAGCGTGGCGAGCATCTCGCGCCAGAGGCCGAGCACGTCCCAGTGCAGCGTGTCGAGCGTGGGAACGGCGCCATTGGGGAAGCGATGCACGACTTCGAGCGCGAGGCGGTCGCCATCGAAGGAGCCAATCAGGCCGCGGCCGGATTCGGCGCCGAGGTCGATGGCAAGGATTTTCTTGGCGGACATGGATGCGTCCTCAATGATTGGTAGGACGTGTCGTGGAACAAGCGTCGCAATCGTCCGCTCGGCGGTTTAGCGCGCTGGATCGCCTCGGTCATGTGACGCGATTGCCGCGATCTGGAGCGCTAAACCGCCGAGCGGACAATGACGACGCTTGTCCAAAAAACGCGTCAGGCCTGGTTACTTCTTCAGTGCCCAGATTTTGACCACGCCGTCGGTGCCGCCGGAGGCGAGGAGTTGGCTGTCGGGGCTGAAGCTGAGGCTGAGGACGTTGCCAAGGTGGGCCTTGATGGTGCGCAGGTCCTTGCCGTCGGCGTCCCAGATCTTGATCGACTGGTCGTAGCCGCCCGTGGCGATGCGTGAACCGTCGGCGTTGACGGCCATCGCGAGAATACCATCGGGCGCCTTGATCTCTTTCAGCTCCTTCTTGCCGTCGACATCGTAGATCTTGATGACGCCGTCGCGGTTGGCGGCGACGACCTTCTTGCCATCGTTGGTGAAGAGGGCATGGGTGAAGTCGCGGCCCGATTCCTTTGTCTTGCTCACCTTGCCCTTGGCGTCCTTCTTCTCGACTTCGCGTTCGATCTTGAACGAGGCGAGCTCCTTGGCGCCGGCGACATCCCAGACGCGGACGGTCCGGTCCATGCTGGTGGTGACGACCTGCTTGGCATCGGGGCTGAAGGCCACGCCGGTGACGGTGTCGCCATGAGCCTTGATCGTTTGCGTGTTCGTGCCGTTGCTGAGGTCCCAGATTTTGACGGTGCCATCGTCGCTGCCGGTGACGAGCAGCTTGCCGTCCTTGGAGAGGCCGAGCGCATCGATGTTGAGATCATGGCCGATCAGCGACTTGGCCGGGGCGCCGGTCTTGGCGTCGAACACCTTGACCTCGCCCGCGCGGATCGGGCGTTCCTTCGGCTTTTCCTTCCCCTTGTCCTTCACCGGCTCCTTGGCCTTGTCCTTGATCGGGTCCTTGGGCTTGTCCTTGTAGATGATGAGCGTGCCGGTACCGATGTAGAGTTTGCTGTCGGCGTAGAGCAGGCCGTGATATTCGCCGAGCCCCTTGATGGTCGGCGGCTTGATGCTGACGATGTCCTTCTTGGCGCCGAGGTCCCACACCTTGATGGTGTTATCGCGATAGGTGGCGGCGACGGTCTTGCCATCGGGGCCGAAGGCGACGTTGGTCACCCAGAAGCGTTTGCCGGACTCGTCCTTGTCGGTCTTGAGGAGGTAGGTGAATTCCTGCTGAGCGGGCTCCGCCTTGAAGGGCTCCTTCTTTTCTTCCTTCTTGTCCTTGTCGTCCTTCTTGTCCTTGTCGACTTTCTTGTCCTTGTCGACCTTCTTGCTTTTCTTGTCCTGGGCGGAGAGGTCGAAGGTGGTTGCGAAGAGGCCGGCGATCACGAACATGGCGAAGAGAAGAGACAACACACGAGACATGCGAGACATCGGAGGCTCCTTGGGGTGGGACTTCAGCTGATGGTGAGATTGTCGCAGACGAGCCACGAAGGTCAAGCGGGGACCGGAAATTTACAAGCAGCAATTGACGATTATCCATGTACAACTGGAAACAGGCAGGAGATTTCGCGCTTTCGCAGACAGTGCATCCGTCTGCAGTCCATTCTCAACTTGCAGGTGCAGGAATGTCCCGATGCATTTCCAATTGTAAATTGATAATTGTCAATTGCTGATTGTAAATTCCCCTCCGCAGGAAATCATCATGCCCTCGAAATCTACCTTTTCCATCGCGGTCCTGCCCGGCGACGGCATCGGCATCGACGTCACCGACGAGGCCGTGCGCGTCCTGCGTGCCGCCGAGGCCGGCTTCGCGCTGCGGTTCACCACGCATCCCAGCGGCGCCATCTGCTACCGACAGACCGGCAGCGATTTGCCGGACGATACGCTCAACGCCTGCCGCGAGGCCGATGCCGTACTGCTTGGCGCCATGGGGCATCCCGATATCCGCAAGCCGGACGGCACCGAGTTGACGCCGCAGGTGACGCTGCGCGTCGTGCTGGATCTGTACGCCGGCGTTCGGCCGTGCAAGCTGTACGCCGGCGCGAAGACGCCGCTGGCCAACGCCAAGCCCGGCGACATCGATTTCGTCATTCTGCGCGAGCAATCGGAAGGGCTGTTCGCGTCGCAGCAAGGCGGCATCGTGCTGCACGACCAGCTTGCCACCGATACGCTCGTCATGACCCGCCCCGGCATCGAGCGCATCTGCGAGTTCGCGTTTCGCCTGGCGCAGGAACGTGCCGGCTCCCCTCTCCCTCTGGGAGAGGGGTTTGGGGTGAGGGCGGAAGCGACAGGGGCCCCACGGCCCTCACCCCCGGCCCCTCTCCCAGGGGGAGAGGGGAGAAAACGGCCGAAGGTGACCGGCGTCGACAAGGCCAACATCTTCA
>DASRSQ010000688.1:0-3154 GCA_035656475.1 Gemmataceae bacterium
GGTTTTGTCCGTCTGCGGATCGTACTTCATGATGCGATTGCCGATGTCGCTGAAGTAGATGCAACGGTCCGGGCCGTAGGCGGGGCCTTCGGTGAATTCGCCTTCCGACCAGAGCTTTTCGAGCTTGGCATTCTTGGGGACAATCGATTCGCCGGCAAACGTCATCGCGGGAAGAAGGAGAGACAACACGAGTGCACGCATGGAGAATTCCTTGGTGAGATTTCGTTGTGCGGGACTGTTTTAACGCGCAGCCGAGCCGATGTCACGCACCGGTTTCGCGCCGCGTCCTTGCCACTGCCTTGTCAGACAAATACAGTAACGCCCATCGAACTCAATTACTAGAAGAAAGCATCGGGGAGCAAGGACAGTGCTCGACTGGCTGCTGGATTTCTTGAAGGAATACGGACTTCTCCTCCTCGCCGTCGTCGCTGCGGGCGCTCTCATCGGCTTCATGCTGGTCAACGCCATCTTCTCGGTGTGGCTTGAGCGCAAGGTCGCGGGGCGCATCCAGGATCGCCTCGGCCCGACACGCGTCGGCGGCAAGTTCGGCTGGCTGCAAACCCTCGCCGACGGCATGAAGCTTCTTGTCAAAGAAGATTCCATTCCAGCTGCCGCCGATCAATTTCTCTTCCGCCTTGGCCCGTACATCGCCCTTCTCGGTTCCTTCCTCGCCTTTCTCGTCTTGCCCTTTGGCAACGGCGTCGTCGCCCGTGAAATGAACATTGCCGTCTTCTTCATGCTCGGCGTCATGTCGAGCGAAGTGTTCGGCATCATCCTCATCGGCTACGGCTCGGGCAGCAAATGGTCCCTCTTCGGCGGCATGCGTGAAGCCGCCCAGATGGTCAGCTACGAAATCCCGATGGCCCTTTGCGTGCTCGTGCCGGTGATCGTGGCTGGCAGCATGAATCTCGGCCAGATCGCGTTGATGCAGCAAGGCATCTGGAAATGGTTCGTGTTCCATGATCCGTTCACGTTCGCGGCGTTCTGGACGTATTACACGTGCGCCATGGCCAGCTGCAAACGGGCGCCGTTCGACCTTGCCGAAGCGGAAAGCGAACTCGTCGCCGGCTTCCACACCGAGTACTCTGGTTTCCGCTGGCTAGTCATCTTCATGGCGGAATATGGCAGCATGTTCGCCGTCAGCGGCATCGCGGTCATCATGTTCCTCGGCGGCTGGAGCACCGGTGTTCCATGGGAACTGACCGAAGTCTTCGAGAAAAACCTCGGATTGGGCGCGATGGGTATCGTGATTGGTAATGTCATTAACGTATTAGTCTTCATGATCAAGGGCTGGCTGCTGGTGTTCGTGATGATGTGGGTGCGCTGGACGCTGCCGCGGCTGCGTATCGACCAGGTCATGATGATGTGCCTGAAATACTTGGTGCCGATCAGCTGTGCCCTGTTGCTCGGCGTCGCCGTGTGGACGCTTTTTGTTCCAGGTTGGGTGCAGCCATTTGTCAGTGCCGGTATTTTCGGTCTGTGTATGCTCGCCCTGCTGTGGCTGATCTTCCAGATGGTGACGCTGGCGAAAAAGCCGCCGGGCGCGGGCATGCCGGGCATGTGGCGCACGACCGGGTTGCCAGGCTACCAGGGGGCCGCCAAACAGGCTTAAGTCAATGGAATTGCAGATTTACATTTTCTGGGTGCTTGCGGGCCTGACCGGGTTATGCGCCATCGCCACGGTGGTCACGCAAAACAGCGTGCGCTCGGCGACCTGGCTGCTCTTCACGCTCGCTGGCACGTCCGCCATCTTCTTCCTCCTCGGAGCGGACCTCGTCGGCGCCATTCAGCTTTTGGTCTACGTCGGCGGCACGATGGTCCTCGTCGTCTTCGGCGTCATGCTCACCGCTCAGGGCCCGTTCATCAACATGAAAACGAGCGGGGCCGAGTGGGCGATCTCGATGTTCGCCGGCATCGCCCTGTTCTCGGTCCTGTGCTTCGGCACGCTAGCCTACAACGAAGCCAAGCCAAAGGCCGTGGATGTTGCCGGGGGAGTGGCGGCAAGCGTGGCGGCGGAAGCGAAATTGCAACCGCAGAACCCAAGCGATTCACACAACAGCGTGACCATCGGCCAGGCGCTGATGGGGTCGGGGCTGGGGCCGATGCATCAACGGGCGGGACAGGTGACGGCGACTCATTATCTGCTTCCCTTCGAGATCGTGTCGGTTCACCTGCTGGTGGTGCTGATTGGCGCCGCGTATCTGGCCCGCGCCAAGAAACGCAAGGGAGTAGCCGCGTGAACCCGCTCTACGGTTTTCTCGTGCTTGGGGCGCTGCTCTTCACGTGCGGCGTCGTCTGCATGGCGACCAAGCGCAACGCCATCGGCGTGTTGATCGGCGTCGAGTTGGTGCTCAACGGCGCGAACATCAATTTCGTCGCGTTCTCACGGTATCAGCCGGGCTTCGAGCTGGAAGGAATGATCTTCGCGCTCTTCGTGATCGTGATGGCTGCGGGGGAGGCGGCCGTCGCCCTGGCCATTGTGCTCAACTTTTACAACAACCACGCCACGGTGGACGTGGACAGCGCGGAAGAGCTGAAAGGGTAGTCGATGTCGTTGAGCGAGCAACCGGGACTGCTGTTCGTCATCGCCACGCTGCTGCCGCTGGCCTCGTTCGTCGCGCTGCTGCTGCTGGGGGCGACGCGCTGGTTCCTGCGCGGCTACGCCAAGGACAGTCCGGGCGTGGATTCTGCCTATCAGTTTCTCGGTGGCGCAGTCCCCGGCGTCGGTCCCGCTTATTGCGCGCTTGCGGCCATCGTTCTCGCCTTCATCTGTTGTGCGGTCGGTTTCGCGCTGTTCGT
Organism: Gemmataceae bacterium; assembly: GCA_035656475.1. Classification (GTDB taxonomy): domain Bacteria; phylum Planctomycetota; class Planctomycetia; order Gemmatales; family Gemmataceae; genus SIAQ01. The sequence goes on from DASRSQ010000688.1 coordinate 2,800, forward strand.
CAGCGAAGTCGGCGAGATGCACGAACTCGAACACAAGCTCTTTCACGCTCACGCCAAGCATGACGATCACGGCAAGGGGAAAGACCAGCACGACGACCACGATCATGGCAAGGAAAAGGGCAAGCACGACGATCACGAAAAGAAAAAAGACGATCACGCTAATCACGGCAAGCAGGAAGAAAAGGATGTCGCCAAGTCGGAGAAGGAGGCCAAGGAGCAGCGCGAAAAGGACCGTGGCCGTTACAACGAGCTGGTCCACCACTGGGAAGGCTCGATCGTCTGGGCACGCGTCAATTCCAGCTCGGTGCCCGACTCTGATCGCGCCAGCATCCTCACTCTCGGCTTCCGCATCGAT
>DASRSQ010000689.1:0-2244 GCA_035656475.1 Gemmataceae bacterium
CTGATCCTGCTGGCCCACAAAGCCGTCGCGCATGTGAAGGTGGAGGGCACCGGGGCGATCGTGATGGTGGATCCGAAAAAGGATCCCGAGCCGGAACCGAAGAAGGATCCGGAACCGAAGAAGGACCCGGAACCAAAGAAAGATCCGCCGAAGATCGCCGCCAACATCGAGGCCAAGGACGTCACCCACAAGGTGTTCACGTACAAGGCCAACGAGGCCCCGCTCAAGCATCCCGCCTGGGCGCCGGATGGCAAGTCGTTCTTCGTCCTGGGCCGCAGCGGCAAACTCGAGCGCATCAACGCCGAAACCGGCGAGGTGGACAAGACGCACGACTTCAACCGCACTTTTGCCCAGGATGTCCGCCTCGACATCACCGCCGAGGGATTGATTCTGACATCGCCGGACGACCGGCAGATCTGGATCATCGACCCGGAGAACCTGGGCACGGTCAAGAAGAAGCTCACGGTCGGTGATGTCTCGCGTACCGCGGTCGGCTTCGATTCCAAGTTCGGCATGATCGCCATCCGCGGCAAGGTGCAGACCCTTCGCACCATCGAGCTCGACGGCACGCTGGGCAACCCGTTTCCGTTCAAACTGCAAGCGTTCAACATGCGGCAGTCGCCTGACGGGAAGTTTCTCTTTTTCGGCGACAGCGGCCGAATCCTACGTTACAAGTTCGATGGCCAGAACATCCAGTTCGAGGAGGCCTCTCCCTCGGTGGTGACGGGGGCCAGTTTCCTGCACATGAGCCCGGACGGCGAATACGTCTGCTTCGCGGGGGGCGTGCTGGCCCCGCCGCCAACCTATGGTGAGCGCGGCATGTACGTCTACGCCGCAGGCGATCTGAAAAAGCCGGTGGCGACGCTGACCAAGATTGATCCGGGCCGGGCCGTCGGCATCGACACCAAGGGAGGCTGGATCTACGCCAACGAGACCAAGAAACCGTTGGTGATCTTCGGCACGAACGGCGCCCGCAAGGGAGATTTCCCGCTGCCGGTCGAACCGACGCAGATCACCGAATACATCGTCTCGCCGCTGGGCTCGGCGTTCCTGATTCGCACGAATACGACCGTTGTCCATGTCAAAATCGCTGTCCAGGGCCCACCCATTGGCGTCGCCGCGAACTGACGATCTTGCCATTCACCGGCACCCTGCAAGCGAAGAAGTCCAGGGTTCGCGAGTACGTTCGCCCCCTGGGCTTGCCCAGCATCCATCAAATTGCTCTTGCATTTTTCGGCCGTCCTCGGCATAACCTGCCGCCTCATTCAGGAGCATTGCATGATGCGGATGTTTCGCCTCATCGCGGCGGCACTTTTGCCCGTCGTCGCGCTGGGGTGCCAGAACCTGAACGCTTCCTGGGACCTGCCTCCCATCCTGCCCGTCGGCACCGAGCCGATCCAGGACCAGAACCCCGTTTACATTCCGCTGCCCAAGAAGGAATATGGCCGCGTCGTCGAGACTACCCTCGAAGTGCTGCATGATTACGGCTTCGAGATTGCCGAATCGAATCGCTACTCGGGCAATGTGGAGGCGATGCCGCGGACCGCGCCGGGATTGCTCCTCTTCTTCCGGCCCGGCAGCCCCGACCTTTACGAACGGATTCTCGCGACGAGCCAGAGCCTGCGCCATCGCGTGAGCGTGGTGATCCAGCCGGCCGATCCGCAAGGGGCGGAGCATGGCGGTTACTTCGTGGAATTCATTGTCCGCAAGGAGCTGGAGGATTTGCCACGGCCGTTGCGAATGAGCGTCGGCGGCGCCGTCTTCCGCGCGGAGAACACGGTCGAACGGCAGACGGAAGTCATCGACGCCGGCGTCTTCGATGCCGCCTGGATCTATCGCGGCCGCGATCAATATCTCGAACAGGAGCTAATTCGCCGCTTCAAGCAGGCGTTGTGCCGCTGAAGCGAGAATGCGGGGCGGGATGCACCACCGCCTTCGCCTGAGCCTGTAGCCGCACGATCTCCATCAGCGTCTCGGAAACGCCCTCGGCGGTATCATGCACTTCCATCGACCAGGTTGTCTCCCATTGTCCGCCGGCCGGCAGCGCGACCACGCGTCCCTGTTGACGTTCAAATGACTTGAAATTGGGATAGTTCGTCGCCGGCTCCAATCCTGTCACATAGCCGTCTTCCAGGGCGCCCGTGTTCTTCCACACGGTGAAGCAGGGCAACTCCTGCCGATTGAAACGCAGAACGATTCCCGCATTGCGTGCGTGGTTGTACAGCATCGCCAGGCTGCGCCCCG
>DASRSQ010000690.1:0-9130 GCA_035656475.1 Gemmataceae bacterium
GACGTTTTCGCCTCCTCGTTCCCACGCTGAGCGTGGGAACGAGGAAAACGAGGAAACCATCCGACATCGAACGACACCACCATGGCACGCACCTTTCGTACGCTCGCCGTCATGTTGACGCTGGCGCTTTTCGCCACCATCTCGCTCGGCTTCTGGTCCTTCCTCTTGCCCGGCACGTCGAAAGACAAGGACATCTTCATCGTCCACTTCGTGTGCGGCCTGTTCACGGCCGTCGGCATTTTGCTGGTCCACTGCCTGATCTTCATCTACTTCCTCGGCACGGGCCGCTGGGTCAAGGAAGTGACCATCGCCTACCGCATGCCGGACGAGCCCTGGCACAAGCAGACGCGCGAGCTGAAGCGGGCGACGTTTCCGCCGGCGCTCTTCTCGATGCTGTTCGGCATCGCCGCCGCCGCCGCCGGGGCCGGGGCGCAGTTGCAAGCATGGCCGTGGTACGTGCACATGACGCTGGGCCTGTCGACGCTACTCGTGAATCTGTGGGCCTTCCGCATCGAGCTGCGCAACGTGACGCTGAACGCCGCGATCATTGAATCAGTGATGGATGAAGTTGATCGATTACGGGCGGCCCAGGGGTTGGTCAGCAACGAGGAAGCGTTGCGCGAAGAGGAAGAAACGGCAATTGCGGAAGGCCCGCCGCCGCGGTAGGATTCACCATGTGCCTCGGGAAACCGAGTAGGTCAGGCTTTCCACCCTGACATATGCCCCCGTTGCGGATTCTGTGACTAGAAAGCCTGACCTACAACTGACAGTCAAACACGCTCTCTCCCAATAGGTCGTCACGGGAAACGGAGTTTCCATTCGTGCGTTCCCAAAGGTGAGTTTGGGAACGAGAGGTGGAATCATGCAGTTCTCGCTCGTCGCCGTGCTCCTCGTCGTTGCCCAGGTTCCCGCTGATCGCGAACCGCATCCGCTCGCGCCTAGCTTGCCGCGCTTGACCAAGGCAGAGAGCCGACAGGTCGATGACGTTATCGAACGCCTGATCCTTGCCGACATTGGCAAGCTGCGCGGCGAGGACGCCAAGAAGGCGAATGCCGACTTCAACAAGCTCGGTCCGGAATCGATCTTCAATCTCATCGACGGCCTCAATCGCGCTGCCAACATGGAGTCGAGCTGCCCGGCTGTCCTCATCGCCAAGAAAGTGGGCAGGATCCTCACGACGAGCAACGATCTTGAATTGCTGCAATTCGCCAAGGAAAACATCGGCGCCGGCGTGACAGCCAAACGCCATCTCAATGTGCTCAACGATCTGCAATCGGCAATCCTGTTCCGCAAGGCGACGGTGCAGCGCAGCGGCGCGGCGACGAAGTCGCTGAGCGCGATGTCGATCTACGAGCTGGAAAAAGCAATCCCCAAACAGCGCGGTCCGGCACTCAAGGCGACACTGACGGAAGTGGAGAAACGCAACGGCATGAAGTCGGCCGAGATGCTCATCAATGGCATCTCCGCCACCGATGTCGACATTGCCAAGCTGAGCCGGGAGTTGCTGGCCAAGAACATGAAGCATCAGAGCGGCGCGGACCTGAAAAAGCTGCTCAAGCACGATCGCAAGGAGGCTCGCATCGGCGCCGCTGGAGCGATCGGCGCCCGCAAGCTGCGCTTTGGCGCCGAATTGATCGACCTGTTGCAGGACGGCGACGACGATGTGCGTCAAGCGGGCCGCAGCGCGCTCAAGCAAATCTTCGGCGTCGATCACGGCCCCGTAGCGAACGCGAGCTTCGGCGACCGCGAGTCGTCCATCGCCCGCTGGCGCGCGTGGTGGAAGGAGCAGAAGTAGCCCGATCATGAACGTGGTTGATGAAATTCTTGCCCGCCGAAATTGCGGCAGTGTCCACTGCGGCATTTCCTCCAAAGCGCATCCTGCGCTTGCAGATTTGGCGCGAGAATTCGGGTTAGCTGATGACCCTGCACTATACCGGCAAATTGACTCTGCCGCCGCCAGACGATTGCTTGAACGGATTCTGCACCAAGATCTCGCCTATGACAGTGAAGTAATGCCAATTGACGAGGCTTCCGATTTGGCGGGGCGATTCATGGCATATTTTGAGACGGTGGACACGCTCTATTACACAAACGGCACTTTCCACGAGTTGCAACGGAACGGAACGTCGTGGAATCCAGTTACAGAAGCCACCTTCGACACAGGCGTACTCGCCATCTCCGCGGAACGTGCCGGCTGTTTGTGGGTGGAAGACGAAGATTGAATTGATGCCTTTTTCTTTACATTCCTCTGGACAGAATCCACGTCTCGACTTATACCCCCCGCTCGAATTCCACTCCTAGTGCTTGGCGAGGACCAAGGCGTAAGGCGGCCCGCGGCGTGCGGGCAATGGCAGGCGTGTGCTTATCGGGGGATGGGCACAGTCTTGGGACCAGGCAAGGTCCGCGCTTTATGCCAGGGTCGCTCGCGAAATTTGGGATTCGCCTCGGTTTTCTTCAAGGGTGAAGAGATTGGGGTCGATAACACCGAAGCGAGTGGTTTTCGTTTTTTCGGCCCATCGTTCGGGGGACCGGCGATGCTGGTTCAAGCGATGGGCTCGGTAAGACGGGGTAAGGGGTAGCGGAATCTGGCCTCGCCCGTTCGGTCACGAGAAGAGCACAGGCGCCGGTCGGCGTTGGGGAACGCCGGCCCACGGCATCCAGGGGTGGATGTCGCGCGTGCGCCCGCATGGATGGACCAGGGAACACGTCCTGTCCTTGATCCCATATCCGCTTCGTGAACCGAACGATTCGGTCCGCCGTGGCGATATCACGCCGTCGGCGTCCGGGGGCCACTTCGGCTTGCCTCCTCAGGGAGGAATCCATGGTGACGCATTTGGACGTGGATATCCAGCAGATCTGGCGCGAATACAAAACGGAACCAACGCTCGATCTGCGGAACTTCTTGGTCGAACGATATCTCTCCTTGGTCAAATATAACGCCGAACGTATCTGGTCCCGCCTGCCCGATGGCGTTGATCTCGACGATTTGATCAGCGCCGGCGTCTTCGGCCTGATGGACGCGATCGAGGCCTTCGACCTGGAGCGAGGCGTAAAATTCGAGACCTACTGCGTGCCCCGTATCCGCGGCGCGATGCTGGACGAGCTTCGCACGATGGACTGGGTACCGCGATTGGTACGCAGCAAGCATTCGAAGCTGGAGGAAGTCCGCAAGGCCGCCGAGGCCGAGCTCGGTCGTCCGCCGCGTCCCGATGAGATGGCGTTGCGCCTCGGCGTCTCGCTCGAGGAATTCGAGAAGATGCACGGCGACGCGACCGCGGTCAGCCTCGTCAGCCTGAACAAGAAATGGTACGAGACCGACAGCTACAAGGATGTGCGTGAGATCGACATCCTCGAGGACAAGAAAGCCGAGGACCCGACGCATCGCTTGCAGAATCGCGACCTGATGCGGCTCGTGACGCGCGGTCTGAACCGCAACGAGCGCCTCATCATTATCCTCTACTACTACGAGGACATGACGATGAAGGAGATCGGCGCCACGCTGGACCTGAGCGAATCGCGCGTGAGCCAGATGCATTCGAGCATCGTGTCACGCTTGCAGCAACAGCTCTCGAAGCGGCGGCCTGAATTTAGCGTGTGATGAAAAAGAGCGTGCGTCAGCAAGAGATGGCTCCTGCTGACGCACGCGTTATGAATACGCTCGATCTTCGCCGATTCGGTGGGGTCGAGCGATTGTTTTTTTGAAGCCGCCAGCACATTAGCATTGCGATTGCGTTGGCCTTCTACTTCATCTATCCCCGTTTCCGCGTCGAGCGGACATCTTTTTCTCGGTTGGCAGAATCAGTTCCGAGCCGCGCCCGTCAAGCAGCGGTGAGCATCCGTTGGATTCACGTGTCGCATGACATCCCGCCCGCTTCCTCACATCACGCGCGCGATTCGGAATGCATCAAGCCAACGGAGCAGCATTGCATCGGCTGAATCCCGAATACGGCTTACGCCTTGGCGAAATCCCTATATTTTCCCTATATCCACTTCTTCACCATTCGAAATCGCGTGCTCCTCGCACGTCGGGGACGGAAAATGGCCGACGCCACGCTCAACAAACTGCTCCAGGTCATCTCGGGCGATGAAGCCAAGGAACTGCGTCACGCGGCCCTGACGGTGCTTGGCTCGGTCGGCACGAAAAATGGCAAGGTGGTCAAGACCTTGCTGGAGACACTCAATGACGCGGATCAGGACTTGCGCATCGCTGCCATCGATGCGTTGGGCAAGCTGCAGGCTGAGGACGCTCTCCGGCCGCTGGAGGAGTTCGTCCGCCGTGGAGGCGCGGAGCTGGAATCGGCGGTACACGCGGCCAGTTTGCTGGGCGCCCGCGGCGCCCGCTCGATGGGCAAGCTGATGCACGAGGTCAGCTCCTCGTGCCGCTCGCGCATGGCGGCGGTGCTGGCGAAATCGAACACCGGCAATGCCCTGGTCGTCACCGCCGGCGGCCTGCTCGACGAAGATCCCAAGGTAATCGATTCCACTGCCCGCAGCCTGGCGATAGAGGTACCTGGCTACACGCCGCAGCAACGCACTGCTCTCGCGCGCTTCCTGATCGAGTCGCTCGGCGAGAAGAAGATCGCGCCGAAATCGGAAGCCGCGCTTTTGCGCGTCCTGTCGGCGCTGAACGAGGCGAAGGCAGAGGAACTGTTCTGGCCGCGCATCCTGCCTCCCCATGCCGTCGACGTGCGCGCTGCGGCGCTGCAGGCCCTGGGCAGTGCGGAAGCAAAGACCGACAAACGGCTGCAGGCGTTGTTGACGTGCGCCGCCGACAAGGAATTTACCATCGTCGCGCCGGCATTGATGATGCTCAACAAGGTCCCCGTCAGCGCGAAGAATGCAAAGCCTTGGATCAAGCTGCTGGAGGCGCCGGATGTGGCGACGCGCCGCTTTGCCGTCGAGAAGCTGCAAGGCATCGAGAACGTTGAGGTCGCGCGCGCCATGCTCGCCCAGCTGCGGCATCCCGATCGCGGCCTGCGTGACGACACGCTCAAGGCCCTGCTCGGCTACGCCGCCGGCCGGGCCGTGATCCTCGACGAACTGCTCGACGCAAAGGAGGTCGATCGCGCGTGGTTCCTCGCCCGTTCGCTGGGCCCGGTCGCGAAGCAGTTGGGTGCCCCGCCGCGTGCGAAGCTATTCGCCGCCGCCACGAAATGTCACGACGACGATGACCGCCGCGCCGCCCCATTCTTCTTCCTTCTGCGCGAGATCGATCACGCCTGGCTGCGTGATCAGCTTGAAGAGAAGGCGCAACAGCTCCGCAAAAAGAAGAAATATCCCGACGCGATCGGTTACTACCGCCTGCTCGCCCAGGATCCCGGCTGCAGCGAGGAAACGCGCTTCGAGCTTGCCGCCACTGGCCTCAAGGAATCAAGCCATGATGTGTCGCCCGACAAGCGCAATAATGACCCGCCGCTAAACCAGTTCGCTCGTCTCTTGCAAAATCCGTCGTTCGACCTCGCGGACCATATCGCGAAAGCGAAGTGGCTCGACGTCGACGACCTCTTCTATCTCGGCTTCCACTTCGTCGAGCAAACGCACCGCGCCAAGGATTTTGGCAAGCACGTCCTCGAGATCGTCATCAAACGTTCGCCGAAGTCGGACCTTGGCAAGCAGGCAAAACGCAAGCTCAAGAGCGAGGGACTGGCGTAATGGCTCCTGGTGTCTCGTCAAGGCTTAGATTTTGACAACGCTCTGGAGAAGGTCGTCATCGTCCGCCCGGCGGTTCAGGAATGCCCGGAAGACAACTCCCGATCTCTATACCGCAGGCGGACCTTAGCCGCGGACAGTCCGAGACGATTGCTTGATGGACTGCCGGGATTACTTCTTCTCCGCTCTGCCGGACAAATCCTCGATCTCGACGCGACGGAATTCGACAACCGCGTTGGCGTCCTGGTGCAGGGCGATGTGGCCGCTGCGGGCGAAATCGCCCTTGCTGTCGCGGAACTCGGCGGTGATGTTGCCATTGACCTTGACGGTGACCAGGTCGCCGACGGCGATGATGTCGACGACGGTCCAGTCAGCGGGGGCCGGCGGGTCCTTGGCCTCGATCGCGCTGGTGTGGCCGGTACTGCGGGCAGTCAGCGTGCCAGTCTTTTCGCCGACGGGGCGCTGGTTGAGCAGCACCTCGTAGCCGAGCACCTTGAACGGGATCTTGGTCGGCTCATACGCGGCCCGACAGAAGATGCGGCCGAAGCCCTTGTCGTTGAGGCGAACCTCGGCGCGTAGGTGAAAATCCCGATAGTCGGCGCGCCTGGTGTACAGCGAGCCGCCGACCGGCGCCGAGCCGATCAGGATGCCGTTCTCGACCTTCCAGTTGCCCGGCCGCTTGGCGTGCGGCTGCCAGCCATCCAGGTCCTTGCCGTTGAAGAGCGGGACGAAGTTGCCCTTGGCGACGGGCATCGGCTCGGGTGGCTTCGCAGCGATCACTTCTATGGCCTTGAGCTCTTGCCAGTCGGCCTTGCGCACTTCCAGCTTGCAATTGCCGCCGTGCTTGAGGGCGATGCGGCCTGTCTTGAGCAGATTGTCGTCGTCAACGAAATCGGTTGTCTCCTTGCCGTTGACCTTGACGATGATGCGATTCCCCTGGGCGAAGACATCGAGCGTGAACCAGTCGCCGGAGGCGACTTCGGCGGGGTCCTTGGCGGCGATCGGTTTGCCGAAGTTTTCGCCGCTGAGGTAAACGCTGCCGGTAAAGCGATTCTTGGCAAAGCGAGCTTCGCACCCCGTGACGCCGTCCGCGGAGCGGACGACGATCTGGCCGGCGCCATTGGGCGTGACCGTGAAGCGAGCTTCCATGCGCAGATGATAGTCCTTGAAGTCGGCCTTCGTGGTGTGCAGGACGCCAGGAGCGAAGCCGTCGCCGACGAGGATGCCGTTCTCGACGCGCCACTTGCCCTTGGCATCGTCGAGGGCCTGCCAACCGGTCAGGTCCTTGCCGTTGAAGAGCGGGACCGGTTCGCCGACGGGAACGAACTTGGCGGCAGCTCGTGTCACCTCCTCGGCAAGCTCGATCTTGGTGATGCGCACGCATCCCTTAGAAACGAGCAGGCCGAAAGCGCCTGGCGGATGCTTGTCGGCGGGGTAGGCCATGTTGGCGGTGACGGTGCCGTTGGCGAGGACTTTCATGTTGTCGCCACGCACCTGGAATTCGAGGTTGAACGGAGTGCCCGGCTTCACCTGAAGCTGGCGTTCGCCTTTTTCGACCTTGGAGCCGTCGGCGCCAGCAAGGCCGACGCGGACCTTGACGCCATCGAAGAAGATTCGCGAGGTCAGGCCGAGCCATTTGCCCTCGGGGGCGGCGTTTTGCCTCATGGCGAGGAAGGCCTCGACATCCTCGTCGGCGGAAAGCTGGATCTTGACATTGAAGTTCTTGAGATCCTTGCGTTCGGTGAGGATCCAGGCATTGGGGGCGTTACCGACGAGCGTGCCGTCGGGGGTGACGTGCCAGGTCCCCTTGCCGCCGTCATCGCGCCAGCCGGCGAGATTCTTGCCGTTGTAGAGCGGAGTCCAGTCACGCAGGATGGCGACGGCGGGGGGCGGCGGGGCGGCGACCGCCTTGAACTCCTTGATCTCGATCTTGCGATATTCGATCAACGTCTTCTTGTTCGTGTCGCCGAACCCCAGCACGATGCGGCCGCCGAGGAAGGTGTCCTTCGGGTTCTTGTAAGTGGCGGTGGTGACGCCGTTGACGCGAATCGTGACCTGGTTGCCGACGGCGATGGCGTCGAGCGTGAACCACTGTCCGGGCTGGATGAGCTGGACGCGGGCGGGGAAAGAGCGCGGCGCGGCGCCATCGAAAAAATGCAGCGAGCCGGTTTTCTGGGCGTCGGCCTCGCGGCCGGTGATGACCGCGGCGTAGCCGCCCATGGTGGAGCGAGCGAGCTCATCGGCGCCAAACGGATAGCGGAACATGATCATGCTATTGGCGGAAGCGTTGATGCGGCCTTCGACGCGGAGGTGGAAATCGCCGTAGTCGCTGCGCTGGGTGTAGAGCTCGCCGATGTCGTTGCCCACGCCGACGAGCAGGCCGTTGAAGACGCGCCAGCCCACCACGCGATTCGACTTCCAGCCATCGAGATCCTTGCCGTTGAAGAGGGGCGCGAAGTCGGCGGCAGCCGGAGGCGGATTGACAGGGACCTGACCGATGGGGGCCTCGGCGCTAATTTCGATCTTCTCGATGCGCACAGAGCCCTTGACGACGTGCAGGCCAATTGCGCCAGGAGGGTAGCGGTCGGGCGCATAGCCGAGCCCGCCGACGTGCTTGCCGTTGCCGAGCACCTTCATGAGGTCATGACGGACGTGGAACTCGACGTCGCCGAATTCGCCGGGGCGCAGGCGGAGCTGTTGGTTGCCTGATTCGAGCTTGTTTCCGTCAGTGCCAACGTAACCGAGCTTGACGCCGACGCCATCGCCGGTGATGCGCGAGGTGAGCCCCTTGAGCTTGCCGTCCTCGGTGTTCTGACGGAAGGCGAAGTAAGCCTCGACGTCGGCGGAGGCGGCGAGCCGCACCTTGACAATGACGCCGCGATAGTCGGCGCGCTTCGAGATGAGGGCGGTGTTCGGCCCCATGCCCACGATCTCGCCGTTCTCCACCTTGAAGCCGGCATTCCCCTCGACGCGCCAGCCGTCCAGGTCCTTGCCATTGAAGAGCGGCACGAACGCTTCCAGCGGTCCTTCCGGCGGCGGTTGCGGCGGGGCAGCGACCTTCTTGAACTCCTTGATCTCGAGCTTGCGCACCTCCAGCGTCGTGGGTCGAATGGTCGCATCGGCGCGCAGCACGATTCGGCCCCCCGCAAGGTGCGTCTTCGGATTGTCGAACTGGACCGCCTGCTGGCCGTTGACCTTGGTGGTGAGGAGGTTCCCCTCGGCGATGATTTCGAGGTTGAACCACTTGCCCGGTTGCATTAGCGCTTCCTTGGCCACGAGATTGCGCAGGCCGACTTTCTCGTAGATCATGATGCCGCCGGTCTTGGCGAAGAAGTCATTGACCTTGCCGGAGAGGCGGACGTGATTGCCGCCGGGCCGTCCCTTGTCGATCTCGGCGGGGAGGAACGGGTAGCGGAAGGAGAGGGAGCCGCTGCCGTCGTCGGAGATGCGCATTTCGGCGCGGAGGTGGAAATCGCCATAG
>DASRSQ010000691.1:0-11581 GCA_035656475.1 Gemmataceae bacterium
CCGGGCGGCCGCGCTTCTTATTTCGTCAACCGATTACTTCTGCTCAACCACCGGCGGCAGCGGAGCCGGGCCGATCGGGGCGAACGGCGCCGACATCTCGCACGGGTCGCTGCAGATCGGCACGCACACCGGGACGCGGCGGCAGATCTTCTGCACCTCGCAGTACGACTCGAGCTTGCACGTCGTGTGCGGTACGCACTTCACGTGCTCCCGCGTGATCATCCGGCACGTCGTGTACGGCACGTGCTTCACGCATTCCTCCGTCACCATCCGGCACTTCTTGCACTCGATGATCCGCGTCCGCTCTTCCGGCACCATGCGGCACGTCGTATACGGGATCCGGCAGTGCTTCGTCTCCGGCACCATGATGCAACGCGTCTTCGTGATCATCTTGCAGTGATGCTCCGGAATCACGCGGCACACCGTGTACGGCACGCGGCACACCTTCACCTCCGGCACCACATAGCACTTGCGACGCGTCTCCATCCGGCAATGCTCCTGCGGAACCATCCGGCACGTCGTGTACGGCACGCAATGCACCTTCACCTCGGGCACCTGATAGCAGCGACGCTGCGTCACCATCTTGCAATGCTCCTGAGCAATCATCCGGCACGTCGTGTACGGCACGCGGCACACCTTCACCTCGGGCACCATGATGCACTTGCGGCACGTCACCATCTTGCAGTGCTCTTGCACTTCCATCCGGCACGTCGTGTAGCAGGTCTTGTGGACCCGCTGTTCCGGCACCGAGTAGCAACGCTGACGGGTTTCCATCCGCACGCATTCATGCGGTACCATGCGGCACGTCGTGTAGCAGCACTTCCGCGTCGAATGCACCGGCACCACCTTGCACACGTTGTACTTGATCGTCTCGCAAATCTCGCGCGGCACCATCTTGCAGCACTTGACCGTGCGAATCTCTTCACGCGAGCAGAACACCTTCTTGCAAATCGTGCGGCCCGGCAACTGCTCCTGGCACATCACGATCTTGCCCGGGCAATAACGGCTGCAGCAGGTGCACGGATCAAGCACCCACGTGCCCGGCTCGCGATGGCAACGCGTCACGATCCGGCCAGGGATGTAAGTCTCTTCCGTCTTCCATTCGCCCGTCTGCACGCAAATCTGCTTCTCGTATTCGCACGGCTCGCACACGATCCGCTTGCAGATCTTCTCGCGCGGCTCCATCACCGTCGTGTACGTCGTCACCGGCACCTCGACTTCGTGCTTGGTGTATTCCGGCCGGCACACCGTGAACTTCACCGGCACCTGGTAGCACTCGACCTTCTGGTGATAGACGGTGTACGGAATGCACTTCTCATGACGCTCGTAGATCGGCTTGCACGTCTGCCATTTGACCGGCACCTGGTATTCCTGGTAACACGGCTTGCACACCGTGTACTGATATTCGCGCACGTGCTGCGTGTACTGGGGGTGATAGGTGCACCACTTCACCGGCACCTGGTACTCCTGCACGCACTGCTTCATGACGCAGGTGCGAACCTCGCGCACGTGCTGCGTGTATTCCGGGCGGTACGTCACCCACTTGATCGGCACCTGATATTCCTGCACGCGCTGATGATAGACGCAGTACTGATGCTCGCGGAAGCATTGCTCCTGCACCGTGCGATAGGTCGTGTAATGGCACGGAACCTGGTACTGCTGATAGCACGGCTTGCACACCGTGTAGCAGTAGTCGCGGAAGCACTGCTCGTATACAGGCTTGCACACCGTGTACTTCTGGCACACCTGGTACGTCTCCCACACCGGCTTGCACACGGTGTAGCGGCACTCCTTCATGCAACGCTCGTACACCGGCTCACACGTCGTGTAACGGCATTCCCTCATCGTCGTCTGATAGACCGGTCGATATTTCACACAGACGCGGTCTTCCCAGACGGTCTGGTAGCAGGTCTTGTACTGCACCGTCGGCATGCAGAGTTGCTGCGGACTTCGCATGAGCCGCGGATAGTTGCACGCGCCGCAATGGGTCGCCCGCGCGGCGGAACCGGTCAGAGCGAGGCCAATCAGGGCGGCGCTCATCGTAATGATGGATCTCAGTCGCATGACAGAATACCTCTCCGGCCCATACCGGTGCTTGAACACGACGCGCAGCGCACACGCTGGCGGTCTAGGGATAATTTGCCCGATAATGCGCGAGAGGAAAATGTTCTTGATCGGAAACATGCGAGATTTGCGCAAGGGTTGCCGGTGCGATGCGACTTTTCCGCACGCCGAGAATATTCCGCTTCGTGAACGTTTCGTAGGGTGCGTATGCCTTCTCCGGCTGCGAACGCATCGCTGACATGAGACTGTCGCTGACGGTGCGTTTCACGCACCCTACACCCCGCTTGCGGCTCGGCAATCCATAAAATCGGCACAAACGGAAACGAGAGGATGCGACGTGTGGCGCTGGCTGACCTGGGGAACGTACGTGATCGCGTGGACGGTGGCGCTGGAGGTGCCGGTGCCCATCCCACCCGCGCCCGCGCATATGGCGGCCGAGGTGACTTTGCGCGGGTTGTTCTCGAAATTCGTGCACGTCGGCGCGTACACGGTGCTGACGCTGCTGTCGGCCTGGTTGCCGGTGTCCGCGCGCTATCGCTGGTTGATCGTCTTTTTCCTGGCAGCACATGCGACGGGGACGGAGATCTTGCAAACCGCGCTGCAGGAGTATTGCGGCCGTGGCGGCTCGCTTTACGATGTCGGCCTCGACCTCGTCGGCATGGCGTTCGGCTTCGTCATCACGTGGAGATGGTGGGCACGGCCAGACATGTGAATGCTCTACTTCACACAACCGCCAGGTAGATCGCCAGGGACATGCCCATTGCCGCCACGATCAGGCTGATGACCACGCTGAGCGACCACTTGCCCGGAAGCGTCAGCTCTCCGCGGTGAAGCCGATCGAGCGTCTGCTGATGGTTCCACACGGAAACGAGCAGCACCACCATACCCATCACGATCAAGGCGGTGCCGGTGAGGGTGTTCACGTGCGTGAGCCAGGGATGGGAATGGACCATCAGGTCGTTCGCTTGCGCGAGCTCGCGCAAGAACAGCCCGAAGCGGGCGATGACGAAGCCGAAGCCCATCAGCGAAAGGGCGGTTCGCAGCCAGCCGAGCAAACTGGTTTCGAGTTGCAGCGCCATCTTGTATTCTTCGTTGCTCAGTTTTTGAGAATCGGATTGCGGATCGTCGGCCATTGCGGTCTCCGAAATAGACTCGCGATATTCTACCCGCGCAATCCGGCAATTTTGAGCGAAGAATGGAAACCGTGGATCAATACAGGCGCTTGCCCATGCTGATCCGCTCTTCGACGGCGTAGCCGAGTTTCTGGTAGAACGCAACGACGCCGGCGTTGCTGGCGCGGACCTGGAGGTTGACCTTCAGACAACCGCGATCGGTGAGGAGCTTTTCGACATGTCGGATCAGGATGGAGCCGATGCCCTGGCGACGATGCGAGAGAGCGACGGCGACGGAGTAAATCCAACCGCGATGACCGTCGTAGCCGCCCATCACGGTGCCGACAATCTTGCCGTCCATCTCGGCCACGAGGAACAGATCGCGATCCACGGCGAGTTTCTTGCGAATGGCCGTGGCGGGATCATTGTGCGGCGCGGCATCGGCAAGCTCCTCGTTCCAGAGGGCAATGACGTCCGCCACGTCGGTGTCGCGATAGGGCCGAATTTGCATCAATCGCTCTTGGCACGCCAGGTGAGGCCGAGGGCGATCATGCTCTCGCGCTGCGCGAGCAGCGCCCAAGGCGTGTCAGGATAGCGCTCTTCGATTTCGTTCCAGAGCTTCTTCGTCTTCTTGGCGAGATCCTTGGCCTCGTTCTCGGTGACGTTGAGCTTGGCGCCGCTAATGCCGACGCGCCAGCCGCTCTGGCCAGCGGCAAGTTCGGGCAGGTTGTCGGCGCGGATCTGGCCAAGCGTGTAGTTGTACTCGTACAGATACATCACGCGCGATTGCAGGCGGGCTTTCATGTAATCGAAATTGGCCTGCCAGCGCTTGGAGGTCTCCATCTCGCGCTGCTTTTCGGCCCTCTTGATCACCGCCAGGGCGCTATTGAGCTTGAAAATGGAAATGCCGATCGGCTCCTGCTCGTTCAGGAAGGCCGCCTTGCGCTTCGGATCGACTGGGCTGTTGAGCGTTTCACGCATCTGCAGTTTCTGGCTTTCCTTCAGCGCCTCGAGGGCGTCGAAGTAGGCGGCACGCAGCGGAAATTCCTTGGCAAACGCCTCGCTGTCCTTCTGGTATTTCTTTTCGAGGTCCATGAGGTTCTGATAGCCGTCGGGCTTGTAGGAATCGATGGTTTTGCTCGGAAACGCCGGCAGGTTCTGGGCACGGAGCAGGTTGATGTCGCCGGCACGCGTTTCGCGCACTTGCGGGATAATGCTCAGCTCGACAAGGATGTTGTTGACGGCAGCAGGCTTCGCGGCATCGCCGCCGGCGACCGTCGGCTCCTTGAGGCTGATCGTCTGGGCCAGCGCTTCGCCGGCCTCATAGCCGATCGAGGTGCCCGGCGTGCCGGTCAGGCGTGCGATCTGCGTTCGCTTCTCCGCGGTCACCAGATCCTTGAGACGCTGATTGATCTTGACCACGAGATTGTCAATGGGAATCGGTTCGGTCGGATTGGCAATGCCGGCCATCTCGGGACCGCCCTGGAGCGAGTTGCAGAACGCTTGCATGAACGCGCTGCCGCCGTCGAGCTCGATGGAGCTTTGCTCTTTCTGACACGACACCAGCACCTGCACGCCGGCGGGCGGATTCATCAGCGCCTTGTCGAAATCCTCCGGCATCGCCCCCTCGGCGCCTTCTCCCGTGCTGGGCAGTTCGAAGCCACGGCTGGGCGAGTAGCGGAACACGTCGAGCACCAGCACCTTCTGCTGGGCCTTGCATTTCTTCAACTCATCAAATACCCATTCCAGCGGCAGGAGCGAGTCGGGCTTTTTCATGTTGCCATCGATCGGCACCAGGTAAGGCTTGCCTTCGACGCTGGTGGCATGACCGGCGAAGACGATGAGGACGCGATCCTGGGCGCGCGAAGTGTCGGCGAAGTCGTGGATCGTGCTCTGCAGCACGGACTTCTGCGTCGAATGCGGCTTGGCTGTCTTGGCGTTCATGGGAACACCGTCGCTGAGCTCGAACACTTGCGTGGCGGGGAAATACATCGGCGGCCGAGTCAGGCGGTCGCGCAGGACGGCGGTGCTGCTGCCGGGATAGCCGTTCTTGAAGGAATCCGCCGGGCTGCCGTAGTGGACGGTGTTGAACATCAGGTAGTTGTTGACGCTGATGAGCAAGGCGCGGCGCGGGAATGGACCGTTGCTGAAGATCGGACCTTTCTTTGCCTTGTCCTTCTTGTCATCCTTGCGCGGCGGCGGATTGGTTTTCGGACCCTTCTTGAGGAAATCCTTGGTTGGGGTCCTTTCTTTTTTCGCGCCCTTGTCGGTGGGAGGAGGCGGAGCCGGATTGGTCTTGTCGGTGTTGCTCTTGTCGTTGTCGGCCTGATCGGCGTTCTTGACAGGGCCATCGTCCGTGGCGCGATCGGTTCGTGCATCGCCATTCTTGACAAACGGCGTCGGAAGCGACTTGCCGCCGCCATTCGGCGTGATGACTACCTTGTAGATGACCAGCCCGGCGCCGGATGCGCCCAGCACGAACAGAAAGAGGAACATGAACACGAGAAGGAGTGCGCCGCTTCCTTTTTTCCGTTTCTTCTTCGGCTGGTTAGATGACGTTTCGACGGGAACGTCGTCTTCATCGAAGCCGAACGGATCGCCGGAGCTGGATCGCGGCGGCGCGGGTGGCGTGCTCGGACGAGGCGCGACCGGCGGAGCCGTCTGATACGCGGTAGACGGCTCCGCGATGGGAATGGGCGCATTCGCCTTCGTTGCCGGCGTCGGGGCCGCGGTCTGCACGTTGGTGGATGCGGACGAGGAACTCCGCGATTTTGCCTGGAAGGTGTTACGACAGAATTTACACCGCATCGGCTTGGTCAGCCATTCCGGCGGTATCCGAAGTACATTCTGACAGTGCGGACAGCGGGCCTGAACCACCTGCGACATTGGCCGCTCCTTCATTCACCAGCGCGCAATAACACCACACATCTTTACGACGCTATTCTAGGGCACAAAGTTCCGCGCTGGAAGCCGGAAACTGGTTCCGGGACTGCCACGAATCCCCTCGCCCCACGCCATTCTTCTCATATCTTCAGCATTGCGGCATTCGAAACGACATTTACGCCGCCGCCCGGGATGGAATCATGAGTGAACGACAAGGTTTCTTCCAGCGCAAGCCGATTCGCCGCGCCCTGTACCACTGGCTGGAACGCCATCAGCATCCGTTCAATCGCGGCATCCATATGATCGGTATCCCGCTCGCCCTGGGCGGCGTGGTGCTGATTTTTGCCTGGTGGGATGAATGGTACTGGGGCATCCTCGCGTTCGTGCTCGGTTACGTGCTCCAATGGATCGGTCACCTCGTCGAAGGCAACGATCTCGGCGAATGGGCCGGCATCAAACGTCTGCTCGGCCTCCCCTACGTTTCCATCTCGCCACGCTGGAAATCTGCCCAGGAAAACGCGTCGCCCCCTCCGCAAAGCTCGGTGCGACCGTAAAACCCGAAGCCGTTTTCCGCTTGCGATTTCGAGGCGTTTCGGATTTCGGATTTGTCCTTGCTATCCACGCACCTTCGCCAGAAAAGTTGCCAGCGTCACGCCGAGCTTCTCGACACCAGCCTGCGTCTTCGCGTCCTTGAGCGAGCCGTCAGCGTTGAAGGCCTCGAACGCTCGGCTGACGGCGATCTGCTCGGGCAGGACGACCACGCCGATGTTGCCAAGGATGGAGCGGACATGGACGAGGCCGCGCAGACCGCCGAGTCCGCCGGGAGACGCGGACATCAACGTTGCAGCTTTGCCGGTGAAGCCGACCAACGCCGGTTCGCTGGGGGCCGGCCGCGATACCCAGTCAATCGTGTTCTTCAAAAGCGGTGTGATCGAACTGTTGTATTCCGGGCACGACATCAGCAGGCCATCGTGCTCGACGAAGATCTTCTTAAGCTTGAGCGCGTTCTCGGGTGTGCCTTCCTTTTCGAGATCCTCGTCCATGATCGGCAGCGGATAGTCCTTCAGCTCGAGCAGCGTGACGTCCGCGCCGGCGGACCGGGCGCCGCGTACCGCGATCTGGATCAGCTTCCGATTGTACGATTCCTTGCGCGCGCTCCCTGCAAACGCGAGAATGCGTGGTTTCGCCATGGCGAGTCTCCTTCCTGAATAGAATGACGTGAATTTCGCCGCTTGCGGCTTCGCGCTCGCTGATTCGACCCGGTGAGCGCAAACTGCAAGCAGCGGAGGTATTCTACAATCGAGGTGCGAGATGAGTCGGCGACTTACGCTGCTCGCGATATGCGTCAGTGTCCTGGCCATGGCTGCGTGGCTGGGGCGCGCCGGGCAGGACAAGAAATCGGACTGGATCGAGGTCGCCCCCGGCGTCCTGCGCTCGCCCGGCCTCGTTGCCGGCTATGCGCTCATCGCCGGCGACAAGGCGTTGCTCATTGATGTCCCATCGCACTGGGGCGATCTCGCCGGCCATGGCGTTCGCCGGGTCGAAGGGGCGCTGCTGACCCATTATCATCGCAGCGTGTCCTCGGGCCTGGCCGACTTGCCGAAGACGATGAAGGTGCGTGCCCCGAAGAAGGCAGAGGAATGGCTCGCGCCGAAGGCCGTCGAAAAATACTGGCGCGATTCGATCCCCCTGCGCGGCTCGCGCACTGCTTACCTCGTCCTCCCCGTCGGCGTCGATGGCATCGACTACTCGCTCACCGACGGCACGACCATCGCCTGGGAAGGCTGGCAGATCCGCATCCTTGATACGCCGGGGCACGCCCTGGCGCATGTCGCCGTCATCGCCGAGCGCAGCAAGGGAAAACGCATCGTCTTTTGCGGCGGCGCCTTCGCCTCGGCGGGCAAGCTGTGGGCGCCCTACACCACCGACTGGGATCACTGGACCGATGCCGGTCTCAAACCGACGGCCAATTCGTTGCGCACCTTGCTCGATGCGAAGGCAGACATCCTTTGTCCCGCGCATGGTCCGGTTGTCACGAAGAACATTGATGCCGCGCTCAAGCAAACGCTTGCCGCTGTGGAAGAGGTCGCGTTTCTCAAGAGCTTCGAGCGTTACACCAAGCAACGCCTTGGCAAGCAACCCGAATATGTATTCCTTGCCAAGGAGCAGGCGCAATCCAACGGCTCCAAGCCATGGACGCGCGTGTCCGAGCACGTCTGGCTGACGGGCAACACCTATGTGCTCACGTCGAAGGACAACACGTGCCTGATGTTCGATCCGTGGGACAAACGCAGCGCCGACCAGTTCGCGAAGCTGCAGAAGGACGAGAAGCTCGGCCCGCTCGAAGTCGTCATGTTCAGCCATGCTCACTTCGATCACTACGACGGCATCTATCACCTGCCCGACCGCGAGAAGCTGCAGATATGGTCGCTGGACCAGGTGGCGAAGCCGATTGCCGAGCCAACGCTGTGGCGTGCGCCGTTCCTCGACATTCGGCCGGTGAAGTTCGACAAGACGCCGAAGGCGGGCGAGACACTGGCGTGGCGCGAGTATCGCTTTCGCTTCCACCATCTGCCCGGGCAGAGCGAGTTCACGATGGGAGTGGAGACGACGATCGACGGCAAGCGTTGCTTCTTCACCGCTGACAACTTCTTCCATCAGGACATGTTTTCCGGCTCCGGCGGCTGGATGGGTCTCAATCGCAGCTTTCCGCCGCTCTATGCCGCCAGCGCGAAGAAGGTGCTGGACGTTGCCCCCGACTGGGTGATGGCCGAGCACGGCGGCCCGTTCGTGTTCAGTGCCGAGGATTTTCGCCGACGCGTGGAGTGGGGCAACGTGAGCGCGAAAGCCGCCGACGCGCTGTGCGCGAGCGGCAATCATCTACGCGACTGGAACCCGCATCGCGTCCACTTCGAGCCGTTGATCCAGAAAGCGAAGCCTGGCGCCACGTTGAATGGCACGCTCGTGATCACGAACCTCGGCCAGCAGGCCGAGAAGCTGACCGTAACGCTGTCGGGCCATGGCGTGACGAAAGACCAGACGTGGAACCTCGATGTGCCGCCGGGTACCCTGCGCCGGCCAGTTACGATGACGCTGGCCGACGGCGTGAGCGCCGGTCGCCACGTGATCGCGCTGTCCACCTCCGTAGGTGGCGGCCTCGACGGCAGTGACGCGTTTCTCGTCGTCGATGTTGAGCGATGATACCGATGCGCTAAGCAGGGTGTTGCCACAACGGTGGGTCTCGCGTTGCTCGACCCACCCTACGGTCGGCGCATCTGAACCACCTGCCCCGATCGGCACGATTCCAGGGCCGCGTCGATCGTCGCGAAAATCGCAAGACTCGCCGGCGCGTCGAGGATCGTTGACCCGCCGGTGTCGATCGCGTGGGCGAAGGCATCGGCCTGAAGGAAATCGTTGTCGCTGGCGACGCGGCGCTGGCGGGCTTCCTTCGGCGGCTGATTGCGATAATAGACGCCGACCTCCGGACGCGATTCGCCGATAACGAGGGCGCCGTCGTCGCCGACGATGCGGATCTTCATGTCGCCGCCGCTCGGATGACTGGCGGCGCCGATGCGGCCCAACGCGATCGTCGCAACGATGCCGCCTTGCAGTTCCAGCGTCATCGTTGCCAGATCCTCGACGCCGTTGTCGACGTAGAGTTGATGGAAATGGCTGGCGCTGCGGGCGAAAACGCGCTCGACCGGCGCGTCGGTCAGCATGCGCAGATAGGCGAGCGGATAGATGCCTTCGTTGCTGAGCTCGCCGATGGGGGCGACGCCGACGCCGCCGTCGGAGCCATCGATGTGAGCGGCGATCTGGTGGGCATGCCAGTTGAGCGGCGGGTAGCCGGGCATGCGCGACCCCTTCGGCGGGCCCGCGTCCTTGGCGAAATAGAAATCGATGTGCACCGCGCGGATCCGGCCCACTTTTCCAAGCAACTCCTGCGCGTGCAGCACCGCCGGCAGGAAATTGCGGTTCCACATCAAGAACCGTACGCCCGCTTTCTCGATTTCGGCAACAATGCGCTCGGCATCGGCTCGCCGTGTCGCGAATGGCTTGTCCTGCACGACATGCTTGCCGGCGCGGGCGGCGCGAATGGTCAGGTCGCTATGGCGTTCCGCCTCGGAGCTGACGATGGCGAGGTCGACGTTGAAATCGCGCAAAGCGCACTCAACATCGCGGAGGTACGGGATGCCATTGGCGTCGGCAAAGAGTTGGTTGCGCTCATGGACCCAGTCGGGCATGTGCGGATCGTCGGCGACAACGGCGAGCTGAAAGCGCGGGTGCGATGCCATGCCGCGCGCGACGTAGTCGTGCTTGACGACGCTGAGAACCGCGGCGCGAAAGACCAGCATCAGACGCCTCCCTTCAGCGCGACCGCTTGCTTGGACGCGAGCGACTCACGCACGACGTCGGCGACGCGGAGGACGTCGCGCCAGCTCGATGCGTCTGCGCCGCCGTCCACGTAATGCTGCACGAGGGCGGTCCATGCGGCGATGCCTTCGCCGGCGTGAATCGCCTCGACGGCCTCGCGACGATAGAGAATTTGCATGTTGGCGTGATCGTCGGCATAGGCCGCGCCGTGGGAGCCGATGAGGGACAGGGCGTGATAGGCGTCGGTTGCGGGCAGATCGTGGACGAGATCGAGCAGCGCCATGCCGCCGCCAGGGAAACCGAGATGGATCTGCAAGGCGCTTGCTCCAACGGCGTAGACCAGGTCGGGCGGCTTGCCGAAGTACCAGCAAGCAAGATCGAGATTGCGCAGCAGTGCGGCCGTGGCATCGCGGGCGGCGGGTTGCCAGCAATGCAGGCGAAGCAGGCCGGGGTCGCCGAGTTTGCCGGCGTCGAGTTGCTGGCGGATGAGTTGACGCGATGGCAGATAGCGATCCGGATTGACGACGCGCAGGCGGGGATCGTCGAGCAACTGGGACGTCAAGGCAGGGCCCGGCGTGATGACGACGTTCTTGCCGTCACGAAGATGGCACTCGACCACTGAACGTGGGGCGGGCGGATCGCCCAGCAGCAGGATGGCGGCGCTTTCGGCAGCAACGCGCACCATAGCGCCGCGCAGCCGCGCGGCAACGGCGTCGACGATGGTCGGCGTCAAACCCTCGATCGCGATCGACAGCATGCCTGCACTCGCCTTGGCGAATCGAATGCATGCCAGGATACGCGACGCGATTCGGATCCGCAAGCGGCGCGCTGGACTTCATGCGGGCAAGGGGTAGACTTACTGCGAGAATCGTAAGGTCCTATTGCCCTGCCCGGATCGGATGCCTTGATGAGCACGCCTCAAGAACGGCCGGCGCCCGACAATTCTTCTGCCAATTCCGATGACACCTATGCGCCGCGGCCGAAGAATGCGGGCGATCTGTATCCCACCATTCCCAGCGCCAAAAACAACACGGGCCGCCTGAGCCGGCCGGCTCTCTATGCCTTTCTCGCGCCGCCGCAGAACCCAGACGAGATCGGACGCCTTAGCCACTTTCGTGTACTCGATCGGCTCGGCTCGGGCGGCATGG
>DASRSQ010000692.1:0-3022 GCA_035656475.1 Gemmataceae bacterium
TGGTTTGCGGACGCCGGCAATACGGAAGAAGCCGTCGAACACCTCTCGCGAGCCGCGGAGATACAACCGAAATCGTTCAGCGTTCGGCATAAGCTCGGCGCCGTTTTTCTAAACGCCGGGCATCCGAGCGAGGCAATCCCATACTTTCAGGAAGTCGTGCGATTGAAGCCTGATTACGCCGAAGGGCACAACGACCTGGGCGTGGCCTTGGGGAAGGCAAATCGGCCGCAAGAAGCCACTGCGGCATTCCAGGAAGCCATTCGGCTTAAGCCCAACGACATCGATTTCCATACTCATCTGATGATCGCCTGCGCCCAGGCCAAGCGGCGCGAAGAGGCCATCCGCGCGGCCGAAGGAGCCATCGAACTGGCGCGCGCGCAGAAGCAACCGCAAATGGCCGCGAAGGTCGAGGCCTGGCTACGCAATTATCGCGCTAGCCCACCGTGATGATGGGACTGGCGGACCGTCCAAATAAAATCGTCTCCCACGGACAACCAGGCTAATTACCTTGAGGCGCTGGCAGCCCGGGCTCGCGGTGAAAATCCCACAATAGCACCGCGCCGAGGCCGCTCGTGGCCATGGTCGAACCATCGGGACTGAAGGCGATCGAATTGATGAAGCATTGCGGTGCGACAACGGTCTCCAGGACCTTACCCTCGGGCACGCTGATGAGCTGAATCCGTGGCTGTGGTACCTCGTCAGCTTCCCAATCGTCGCCGGGGGGATAGATCTGCGATTCCACGGCTAGCCATTTGCCGGAGGGGTGAAAGACCGCCTTGCCGGCTCGCGCTCCTGGCGGCACATCGACCGCCTGCCACGTGCCTCGCGCGATATCAACTAAGAGGAAACTCTCCCGAGCTTCCTTTTCGGCGAAATTGTTGTAGGCGTTTGCGGCGACGAACTGGCCGTCGGGCGAGGCGATCATGTAACCAAGTCTCTGTGTTCCTTCGGGAGACGCGATCGACAGCACCTCGCGCCCCGTAGCTACGTCCCATACCTTGAGCTCTTCGGTCACACTTAGAAAATCCTTTTTCGACTTCATCTGGCCGACGCTGCCGACAAGCACGCGGTCGCCCAGGGCAAACGTGCGAGCGTCGCACTGGTCCACCTTGTCGACGATCGTTCGCACTGGTTTCCAGTCGGGCGCGGCGAACAGTTTGATCGAGGCCGACAAAGGTTCATCGTCGTTTGGCTCCATGTCGATGGCCGCCAGGCGACTGTCTGATGAAAAACACTCAGGCACGCAGTTCCCTACCTGCACCTGTCGATAAGTTCCGCTCTCGGTGTTCCACAAGGTCAGGGCACGCGGTCGGCTGGATTCGAACTCCCCGGGCGTCTCGTCAAGCGACAATATGTGCTGGCCGTCAGGCGACAAGGTGATGCTGCGGATGCCGTTGGCGGGTTTGGTCTGATAGGTGCGGAGCAAGCTCCCGGACTCCGTGTCCCAAGCGCGAATCGTCGCGCTGTACTCGACCTGCATGAGACGCTTGCCATCGCGCTCGATGGTCGTGTAATTGCCGTGCGGCTCCTGCCAAGCGTAGACTTTCTTCCAGTCGGGCGAGGGCAGGAAATAATCAGTCCTCGCGCGCCCTCCTTCTCCGGCATCGATGCTCGTAATGCGTCGGCCGCTGGCCACGTCCCAGACGTTAATGATTCCCTGATCGTAGGTGCCCGCCATCAGACGTTTGCCGTCGGGCGAGTAGTTGATGCCGCTGATGATCGTGCCTGGCCCACTATGTTCGAGCTTGCCCACCAGTCGCGGCGAAACGGACTCGAGCTTTAGCGGCGCCGGACGCGGCACGACTTGCACGTCGTGTGTCGATGATGCCACAAACGCACCGGGCCAGCTCTCCAGCGATACCACGGCCTGCGCCACGCCCACGCCCGCCTTCTCAGGCACGACGATATCACCGTACAGATTCACGCCGCAGCAGCGCTCGTGCAATTCATAGGTCTCGACGATGCGCGGCCGGCCATCGGCCGCGGCCGGATAAGTGATTTGCAGCTGAGGCGAAATCGTGGGTGGAACCACCTTCTCATAAGCCACGTGGGCGGTCGCACCGGCGCCTAATCCTGGCGTCCCAACGGAGAGTATGATTTCCTCCTTGCGGCCGATACGCAGCGGATCGGGCGAGCCAAAGAACGAGATTCGCCACGGTCCGCCGAAATGCACGATCGGCGCATCGGCCGGCCGCGCGGCAAACTGCAACAAGCCCTGGTCGTCCCAAGATCCGGCCGAATGCGGCACGCGACCGCCTAAGCCCGATCCCTGCTGCCCGGGCATGGCGACCTCGATATAGACATTGCAGCCACGGAAGCGCGGATTCTCGGCGAGCGTTCGGTCAAGTTCGGGAAACTGATCGCGCAAATGATCGAGCGAGTTCCATCCGACTGACAGACCTTTATGCACGCCAGATTTGTCCGGAATATCGCCGGCCTTGAAATAGAATTCTTCGAGTTTCGGATCACTCGATTTCTCGTCCGCTTCGATCCGCTCGCCCGGCTCGGTCAGATCGCCGTTGCCGTTGCGGTCGACGAACAGAACCGGCCCGTCGTGGACGAGCCATACGCGTTTGCGCGCCTCGGGCCCAAAGACGAGCAAGCAGTAGCGCTGCTCTTTCGAGTTGAATTCCGGCAGCTTGCCGATCTTGCGCTCGATCTTGTCGAGTTCGACCGCATGGGCAACACCGGCCAGGTAAAGCGCCACGCAAAGCCATAACGCCAAGCAGAGAACGTGAAACGCCTGTCGCATAGGGGCCTCTTATCTACGTCGCTATTTGAGAGTGGTTATTTATCAGAACTGTCGATCGACGGCTCGGGTGGCCGGTGGAAATCCCACAACAACACCGAACCTGGGCCGCTTGTGGCCAGCATCGTCCCATCGGGGCTGAACGCCATGGAACCCAGGAAGCATTGTGGCGCCACGAGCGTCTCCAAGGCTTCGCCCTCGGGCATGCTCATTAGCACGATGCGCGGCTGTGGAAGATCTTCGACCTTGGGATCGCGCCGTATTTGGTCTTTG
>DASRSQ010000693.1:0-10079 GCA_035656475.1 Gemmataceae bacterium
CCGGGCCGCGTTTCAGGCGTATCGCGAGCAGAAGCGACTGGCCGTCGCCGCCCCGGGGAAGATCGATCTGCTCGACGAACTGCTACATCGGCACGCGCTCGATCGGGTCATTATTTTCACCTATGACAACGCCAGCGTGTACCAGATTGCACGCCGCTTCCTCGCGCCGGCGATCACGCATCAGACGAAGACGCGCGAACGCCAGCAGGTGCTCGAACGTTTTCATTCTGGCGCCTACAACGTCGTCGTCACGAGCCAGGTGTTGAACGAGGGCGTCGACGTGCCGGCGGCGAACGTCGGTATCATCCTGTCGGGCACCGGCAGCGTGCGCGAACACGTTCAGCGGCTGGGCCGCCTGCTGCGCAAGCACGCCGACAAGCAGGCGCTCTTGTACGAAGTCGTCACGCGCAACACGGCGGAGGAATTCACGAGCGAGCGCCGCCGTCAGCATCATGCGTACCAGGCGCCCGACGATGGATGAACGTCATTTGCCGATGCAAAAGCGGCTGAAAATGCGATCGAGCAGGTCGTCGGTGTAGACCGCGCCGACCATGGCGCCGATGTCTTCGATCGCGAGCCGAAGTTCCAGGGCAAGCAGCTCCGGCAACTGCTGGTCGAGCACCAAAGCATGAGCGGCGCGAAGGTGCTGCAGCGCCGACTCGACGTGATGCCGGCAACGGCTGAGACTTGGCGCCAGAGGCGCGTGTCCCGCGCGGCGGACTTCCTCGAACAACCGTGCCTTCAGCTCGGGCAAGCCGGCGCCGGTGACGGCGCTCGTGGCGATCATGCTGGCGCACGGCGATGCGCGATCGGCCTTCGTCGCAATCGGCAGACAGTTCGCAGGCACCTCGTCCATCGGCTCATCGCAAGGCACACACCAGAGCACCAGGTCGGCATCGCGATGCTGCTGCGCGCCGAGCGATTGGGCGTCCGCGTCGATGCCGTCTCTTGGCGCACCTAACCCGGCGGTGTCGACAAGTTCGATGGCAACGCCGTCGAGATCGATGGTGCATTGCAGGTAATCGCGCGTGGTGCCGGGCTCGGCGCTGACGAGGGCCGCCGAATTGCCGGCGAGGGCATTGAACAGGCTGCTCTTGCCCGCGTTCGGCTTTCCCGCCAGCGCGACACGGAACGGCCGCTGGCCGAGCGCGCGCTGCTCGAGCTGTTTGCGCAAGAGGATCACATGCGCCATGCCGCGGCCGAGCCGTTTGAGGAGGTCGTCGTCGGAGACGAAGTGAATGCCTTCCTCGGTGAAGTCTAGCCCCGCTTCGACATCGGCGAGCAAATTGAGCAGGTCGTCGCGCAGCTCCGTGAGCGGATGGGCCATGCCGCCGGCAAGCTGTGTGAGCGCATGCTTGAGCGAGGTGCGATCGGCCGCGTCGATGACGCCGAGCACCGCCTCCGCGCGTGTCAGGTCGAGCTTGCCTGCAAGAAAGGCGCGCATCGTGAATTCGCCGGCCACCGCCGCGCGCGCGCCGGCGCGCAGGCAGTCCGCGATCAATACATCCAGGATCGGGCCGCAAGAGATCGCGTGGATCTCGATCACGTCCTGTCCGGTATAGCTGCGCGGTCCGGCGAAATAATAGATGTCCGCGGCGATTGGCGCTGCGAACTGCGATAGACGCAGATTGCAGGTGACGAAATGCCCGGCGGGCGGCGCGGTCCAGTCGGGACAGACGGCAGCGACAACGGCGGCGGCACGTTTGCCGCTCAGACGCACGATGCCGCGCGCGGCGGGGCCGGCGGCGCTCGAAAGCGCGACGATGGTGTCTTCGATGTCAGGCAAGACGGGATTCATTTTCGCTCGTCGAGCCCATGTTTCTTGCGAAACTCCGCCCGCATGGCGCGCATTGCCACGCATCGATCGGCCTCGGCGACCAGGAACTCGGAGAAGCGATCCGCAATCTTAATGCTAACCGTGTCGCTTTGGTTGAGACGATACACGAGCGGATCGTCCCCCTCGGACGTCCGAAAGAACAGGACGATATAGCCTCCGTGCATTAAGAAGGTGAAGGCATCAGGCGGAATGATGCCGGGGTGACCGGCTTCCGCCAACATGTCTTGCGTCCAGGCTTGCACTTGCACAAGGATGTCGAAGAAGGCGTCGGAGCCAACGAACATTCGTCCCGCTGATTTACCCATGCGTGCCAGGAAGCTGCGATACGCGGCGGGCAGCCTGAACTTTGATCCCTCTTCGAGCTGGCGAATCTCGTCTTCGGTGCATCCGACGAGTTCTGACGGGCGCGCCAGCCCTTTCGCGACGAGCGTCGCAGCAACAGATTCCACGATCTTGTCGTAGTTGTCCATGCGTCGAAAGCGTCAAATTAGGCCGTCGCACGCCGCAGCAGCGCTGGTAGCGCAATCAAACCGCCGATGGCGAGCAGGAAGCCCAGGTAGACGAAATGGTTCATCTCAGCGACGACCAGGCCGCGCACCTGGAAGCTGCCCTTGCGTTCCTCGATCACTTCCTCGGCTCCCGCCGCGCCCTGGCGCACCAGCTTCAGGCTGACGTTGCGCTGCGTGCCGTCGGAGCGCTGCACCAGGCTCTCGAACGTGATCTCGTACGCCTCGCGCTGGATGCTCTTGGTGACCTGCTCGAGGATCAGCTTCAGTTCGGAAATGTTCTTGGCGGGAAAATACTTGCCGTTGGTTTCCTGGGCGATGCGTTTCAGGGCGACCTCGTCGATGCCGTCGTCGTGGAGCTGGATCGAGAGGTTTTCGAAGATTTCGACGAGGGCATCCTTGTTTTTGGCGTGATAGTATTTGCCGCCGGTCGCCTCGGCCATTTTCTTCATGGCGGCTTCGTCGATCTCGTCGGTCCGGCCGAAGCCGAGCATGTAGAGCGGGATGCGGGCCTCTTGCGCTCGCTCGAGCAGTTCCTCGATGGGGCGACGGCTGGTGTTGTCCTTGCCATCGGTCATGGCGATGACCGCGCGCTTGCCGCGCGGGCGATCCGCTTCGAGCACGCAAATCGCGTCATAGGTGGCGTCGATCAGGGCGGTTTCGCCGTAGGGCAGGAGTTTGCGGATCTTCGATTTGAGATGGATCCCCTGGGCCTTTTCCATGAACGGCCACGGCGTCTCGACGATGGTGCTGAACGGAATGACGCTGCAACGGCCGACCGTTGACATCGAATCGACATAACGCTCGGCGGCGAGGTGGAGGGCCTGGATCTTGGGCGTGGTGTCGCTGTCGCTGGCGGGGGGCTTCATGCTGCCGGAGTGGTCGAGGACAAGGACGGTGTTAACCTGATCCTGTCGGCCTGGCTCGCCGATGCCGACGGTATAGACGCGGACCCGTTCCTTCTTGGCCTGGGCGATGACCTGGGCGATCGATTTCTTGCTGTTGAGGTCGATGCCATCGGTCATGAGGACGACCGCACGATCACGGCCACGCCGCGTATTCTTGAGCATGTCGATCGCTTCGGAGCCCGCGTCGAGATACGCGGTACCGCCACGCGGCTGGGTGGAGTTGATCTTGAGCAAGAGCGGCGGCCGTTCGAAGATCGGTTGCATCCGCTCGCGGATTTCGTGATCGAACAACACCAGGCCGCAATCGGACCCGGTCGGCAGCTTGTTGAGAAACACGTCGGCGGCAGCGCGGGCCTGCTCCATGCGGCCGTGCTCCTTCATGCTGCCGCTGGTGTCGAGGGCCAGCATCACGGTCAGGTCTTCGGACGCGACCGGGCGCGGCATATCGACGCGCTTCACTTCGTGGCCATCTTCTTCGATGATGAGCTTGTAGTCGTCGCCCAGCTTGTCGACCTTGCTCCCATCGAGCGTGACGGCGAAGCGTACCTTGACGAAGATGCCCTTCTTGGTCCCGTCCGGCGAGACATTCATCTGGGTGATGTCCTTGGCGCGATCGAATTCGACGACGTAGGGCGCCTTGGCTTTCTTGGCTTGCCCCGAAGCATCGACGGCGAGGATCGCGAGGACGGGGATCAGAAGAAGTGCGTACTTGCGCATTGGATTAACCCTCGTTCCCAAACTCCGTTTGGGAACGCATCTCGGGAAACTCCGTTTCCCGGCTCGTTGGTGGCTTCGATCGTGTCCCCGTCACTTTGGATCCGGGAAACGGAGTTTCCCGAGATGCGTTCCCAAACGGAGTTTGGGAACGAGGGATACTGGATTCTACCAAAGCTTGATAATGAGTTGGCTACTTTTTCTCGGCCGCCTTGAGGATTTCAATCCACATTTCCTTGAGCTTGGCGAAACCGGTGGCGGGCTCTTGCTGCTTTTGCTGTTGCTTCTGCTTTTCCTTCTCGCGCTCCTTCCGCGACTGCTTGCCCTTCCACTTGGGTGTCGCCCCGCCGGTGGCGGCGGCGGTCGACGGCGTTGCCGTGTCAGTCGTAATCGCCTGGTCGCCCGTCTTTTTTTTCGGCAGCAGCTTGCGCTCGGCCAGGCCCCACAGGCTGCTCGAGATGAAGTATATGCACAGCCCCGCGGCGACCTTGTAGAACATGATGCCGAAGAAGACGGTCATGTACTTCATCATCTTCTGCTGGGCGGCTTGTTGCTCGTCGGCCGCCGGCGGCATCGTCTGGCCTTGCTGGATCATCATGAACACCACCGCGATCATCGGCAAGATGTTCAGATACGGTCCCAGGTACAACATGCCGCCCAGGTTGTTCGGGTCGCTGATGTACGGAAGGCTGTCGCTCCAGCCGAAGAGCATGTCCGGCGCGGCGAGGTTCTCCATCCACAGGAAGTCGGCCAGGCGGAAATGGATGCTCTCCTGGAACGCGAAGTAGAGACCAAGGAAGATCGGCATCTGCAGCAGCATCGGCCAGCAGCTGCCAAGCGGGTTGATGCCGTGTTTGCGGTAGAACTCCTGCGTCGCCTGCATCTTGGCCTGCGGGTCGTCCGGGTACTTGTCCTGGATCTTCTTTAGCTCAGGGCCGAGCTCTTGCATCTTGATGCTGAAGAGCGCCTGGCGCCGGCTAATCGGGAACATGGCGCCGCGGACCATGATGGTCAGGACGACGATGCTCAGGCCGTAGCCGAAGACGTAGTGGAGCTTGTCGAGCAGCCAGTGCATGAAGCGGGTGACGTAGATGATGACGTCGGTCAGGTGGATGAACGACGAAACCTTGCCCAAGAAGTTGTCGCTGGGATAGTCGGTGAGCGTGGCCAGGTGGAGATCGTCGGCATAGCGATTGACGAGCTCGTCGGGGACGGCCTTGTCCCCCTTGAACTGGGAGAGCAGGGCGACCTTGACCGGGCCGTGATAGAGCATGTAGTGGTGGACGGCCTTGTCGCCGGGATAGAGCGAGAAGATCTCGCTGTTGACGCGCATGGTGATGTCGTCAAACTGCGGCCGTGGGGTATCGCCCAGACGGGCCCAGGTGGCGATGCGTCGGCCGTCGGGTGTAACGTAATGGCTGAGAACGATTTTCATCCCTTCGTGCACGCCCAGGTCTTCTTCGAGATGGCGTTTCGTGCGGGGCAGCAGGTGATAGAAGTGCGGGTTCCCCTTGTCGTCCGTGAAATGGATTTTGTTTTCCTTGGGAAGGAACTGGGTGACGACTCCCTTGGTCTCTTGCGAATCGAGCGTGGGCCTGGTCCAGGCGATGATCTTGTCGCGGGTGGAGCCGCCGGCGAACTTGTCGGGTTGCTTGTCATCGACGACGATCATGGCGGCGAAGAACTGGTTGGCGACGCCGGCATACTGGATGCGATAGACATCGCGGCTGCCTTCGGGGAAGCGATCGCCACCGGCGCGCATGCTGATACGGGCCGCGTCCTGGAGGCCGCGCGCGACGCTGTTATTCGGGTCAACCATCGCCATGAAGGCATTGCGCGTGATGCTGGCGTACCATTCGCCTTCGACGGGCAGGCCGTGGGCGCCGACGAGCTGATAGCGAAAATCGGTCTGCTTCTTTTCGGTGCCGCGATTGTAGAACTCGAGCACCAGGCCGAGGTGGTAGTCCTTGGGGGCAAGCGAGTAGGTCTTGATGATTTCGATGTCAGTGCCCGGCATCATCGTGCTGAAGCGGACCGATTCGGAGACGACCTTGCCATCTCCATCGGTCTCGACGATCTTGCCATCGACGCGTTTGACGATGCTGCCGCCGCCGTCGCGATCGCTCTTCTCTTCCTTGGCGGGTTTGACCACTTTCCAGACTTCTTCGCCAAGCCCCAGGACGGGATTCTCGTCTTTCGGGTCCTGGTAATGGTACATGCGATAGGACGGCCTGATTTCGTCGTCCTGCACGAACTGCATCTTCTCGGCTACGCCCTCGGCGTTATAGACGGGTCGGCCGCGCCAGTTGGCGGCCTCGAAGCGGTTGAGCGTGACCTGCCGGACGCCCGCGCCTCGCGAAATCAGGGCGGCGCTGAGATGAAAGCCGTCGCCCCCTAGGGCGATCGTTTCGGCCTTCGGCTGCGGCTTGATCTCTTCCTTCTTCTTGGGCTCAGGTTCGACCTTCTTTTTGGGCTCCGGTTCGTTTACCTTTTTCTTGGGTTCGGCATCTTGCCTGTCTTTCTTCGCTTTCGCCGCATCCGCCAGTTGTTTGGCCTGTTCCTTCGCTTTCTCAAGGTCGGCGGCGATCCGTGCTTCGTGCTGCTTCTGCCTTTCTTCTTCTGCCGGGACAAAGAGGAGGAAATACCAGCCAGCAATGATGGCGCCCGCCACGATCACGAAAATGATGATGTTGTTTCGCTGCATGGTCGGTTTCGCTGCTGAATAGGGGACACGGCGCTCGATCGGTATTTCGCTGGCCGAGCGAGAATCTTGCAACAGTTAAGATAGGAACAGCGCTGGATTTGTTTAGCCCCGGCTCGAAGAGCCGGGCGGACGCGACTCGCCTCGGAATGAGCATTCTGTCCGCCCGCCTCTGCGAAGCGGGGCTCAACGTTAACGGCCGTCGCGCAGACGGTCGCCGAGGAAATCGTCGAGATCTGGGATGTCGTGGATCTTTTGAATGGTCTTGTCGATGTCGTATTCGATGCGGCGGAAGCGGACGTTCTTGCCGTCGAGCACGACGTAGCACGCCTTCCAGTTGCCGTCGCGTGGCTGGCCGACCGAGCCGACATTGATCATCGTCTTGCGTTCATCGAGCGGGTGGGTGTAATCGGATAATTCTTCCGGCGCCTGGAAGCCATACGAGTCATCTTGCAGGCTTTCGGTGAAAACGCCGGGGACGTGCGTGTGTCCCTGGAAGCAATATTTTTCGATGAGGGCGAAGATGCGGTCCATCTTGCGCTGGTTGTAGATGTCTTCGGGAAAGACGTATTCGTTGAGCGGGTTGCGCGCGGAGCCGTGAACGAAGAGATGGCCGTTTTCCTTGTGCGTTCGCGGGCGCTCGGCGAGGAACTCCCAGCGCTTTTCACGCTTGCCGCGGTTCTCGGTGGAGGATTCGAGTTGCGACCGAGTCCAGAAGATGGCGCGCTCGGCCGGCGGGTTGAAGCCGTCGGGATCGAACATGGCGCCTTGATCGTGGTTACCCAAAAGGACCATCTTGCACTGCATGGCGAGATCGATGCATTCGCGCGGGTTGGGCCCGTAGCCGATGATGTCCCCCAGGCAGTAAATCTCGGTGATGTTCTGTTGCGTGATATCGGCGAGCACCGCCTGGAGAGCTTCCAGGTTGCTGTGAATGTCGCTGATGATGGCTTTCACTATCGTCTCCCGGGCGGGGACTTGCACGATCAGATATTAATATAAGTCTGGAAACGGACCTGCAAGTTTGCCATGCTCCATTTTCACCCTGACGGGAAATGGTGTCAAGGGTATGGTCTGCACCGAATTTTCACACGTCGCCGTCAGGTTCGCTGCAATCGCTAGAAATCCGAGATTCGCTGGATTGCGGAGGCGGTCAGCACAGTTCTCCGGCGCGATTCTTACGAAGATTTGAGGAAAACCCGGCTGGGCGGATCGTATAACAACCGCATGATTCGACCCATCACGCCGGCGGACATCGACGCGATCGTGGCGATGACGGACGCGACGGAGATGTTCAAGCCGCTGGAAATCATCGCCCTGCGCGAGGTGCTGGACGATTATTTCGCCGAAGAAATCAATCGCGGCCACATGGCAGTCGCCTGGGAAGACGGCGGCAATATAGTCGGTTTTACCTACTACGGCCCCGTGCCGCTTGGCGATCGCACCTGGCAACTCTGGTGGATCGCGGTGGACAAGCGTCAGCAAGGCAAAGGCGTCGGCAGCGGACTGCTGCGCCACGCCGAGGACGACATGCGTGCCAAGCTGGGCCGCCTGCTGTTCATCGAGACCGGATCGTTGCCGCACTACGAGCCGACGCGTCACTTCTACCGCAAGTTCGGCTACGAGCAACACGCCTTCCTCAAGGACTTCTATTCCGACGGCGACAGCATGGTCATTTTTCGCAAAGCACTTTGAGAGCCGGTAGCCGGTAGCCAGAGAAATCACATCTGCCGTAGTACCGCTCCTCAGAAGTTGGGGAACAGCCCAATTTTTGGAAGGACGAGGCGTGAACATGGAAAGGACTCAGGTTGGAGGGAAGAATTTGAGTCCCTTCCGTGTTCACGCCTCGTCCTTCCAAAAATTGGGCTGTTCCCCAACTTCTGAGGAGAAATACTTAGAATAGGCACATGGAACCGCAATTGTTGAGCGTCGACCCGCATCCCTTGCTGGACCTGCGCGCGTTCACCACGACGTTTCCGCGGCCGCTCGGCGAGATGCCGACGCCCGCGGAGATTTTTGCGCTGCTATCGCTGCAGGCGCAGGCGCCGCTCAAGAGCGATGACGCGGTGCGCGAGGCGGTGCGTGTCCTGCTTCGGCATGGCGGCTTCAAGCC
This sequence comes from Gemmataceae bacterium, assembly GCA_035656475.1. Lineage (GTDB taxonomy): Bacteria > Planctomycetota > Planctomycetia > Gemmatales > Gemmataceae > SIAQ01. The sequence continues at coordinate 8,780 of DASRSQ010000693.1, forward strand.
GTCCGGACGCAGCAAGCCCGCGTCGGAATATCTGATTCGCGCGGTCGGCGACGGCGCACTGGCGTCGATCAACGCAGCGGTCGATGTGTGCAACATCGTCTCGCTGCACAGCGGACTGCCAATCAGCGTCGTCGATCTTGCCAAGGCCCGGCCGCCATTCCGGGCCGCGATCGCAGATGCCGGCGCGACCTACGTCTTCAACGCGTCCGGGCAAGCGATCGATCTCAGCGGCCTCTTGTGCTTGTGCGACGTCGACGGACCGTGCGGCAATGCGGTCAAGGACGCACAGCGCACCAAGACCGATGCCCAGACCACGCAAACGCTGACCGTCATCTGGGGCACGAAAACCCTCGGCGATCGGGCCGCGCAGGCAGAATCCTGGTACCGCCAGCTGCTCGAACGCATCGGCGCCAAGACGGCAGACATTGAGCAAGGCAAAAGTTCAAAGTAAAAAGAAAAACGTGCCGCGCGGAGTTTTTTACTTTTGCCTTTTTCCTTTTTACTTTTGCCTTGAGTAATGAGCCTCGAATCACGCATCAAGCAGCACGCTCACACGCTCGGCTTCGAACTGGCCGGCATCGCGGCGGCGACCGAGGCGGACGGGTTTGCGCATCTGCAGGATTGGCTCGCGCTCGGCTTCGCCGGCGAGATGGCGTACATGTCCAACCACGCCAACGCCCGCGGCCATCCGCGCTCCATCCTTCCCGCTGTCCGCAGCATCATCATGGTCGGCATCAACTACAAGCAGCCTGCCGATAGTGAACCGCCCACGGCAAACACCGGCCGCATTTCGTGCTATGCGCGCGGGCGCGATTATCACGACGTAATGCGCGAAAAGCTAAAGGCACTGCTCGCCTGGATCCAGACGCAGGCCCCCGGCACGCTCGGCCGAGCGGTCATCGACACCGCGCCGCTGCTGGAACGCGATTACGCCCGCCGGGCCGGCCTCGGCTGGTTTGGCAAGAATACGATGCTGATCGACAAGAAGCTCGGCAGCTACTTCTTTCTCGGCGCTCTCCTACTGGATCTCGAGTTGCAGCCGGACGCGCCGTTCGACACGTCCCATTGCGGCAGCTGCACGCGCTGTCTTGACGCCTGTCCGACTGAAGCATTCGCCGGCCCGTACCAGCTCGATGCCCGCCGTTGCATCAGCTATCTGACCATCGAGCTGCGCGGCGTCATCCCTGAGGAACTGAGTTCCGATATCGGTGACTGGATTTTCGGTTGCGACGTGTGCCAGGAAGTGTGCCCCTGGAACCGCAAATCGCCGCTCGGGGTGGAGTCCGCGTTTCGGCTCCCC
>DASRSQ010000694.1:0-5898 GCA_035656475.1 Gemmataceae bacterium
CGCGCGAATGGCACTCCGGTGGTTGGCAAGCGACTCAACCGGCGAGGCGTTCTCGGCGTGATAGAAGTGCAGCGTGCCATCGACGCAGCCGACGGCGAGACGCTGCCCGTCCGGGGAAAATGCGATGGCGCCAACCGGTTGCCGCGATGCCTTGGCGGCGGCCAGTGCCGCGGCTTTGGCGGCCTCCTGCCGCTTGAGCGCTTGCTCGCGCGCGGCGAGGTCCTTTTGCGTGGCGCTTAGCTTTTCCGCAGTGTCCTTGGCGGTCGCCTTCATCCGCTCGATCGTGGTGAGGGCGACGCCCACCGCCGTCTCGGCCTCCGCGGCAGCCTTCTGAGCCGCATCGGCGCTCTTGTCATTCTTGGGTGTCTTGGCCGTCAGCTCTACGAGCGCAGCCTTTTTCTCGTCGCGCAGCTTCTCGGCCTTCGCCAGCTCGGCTTCCGCCTTTTTCACGTTTTCCGCGGTCACCTTCACGGCCCGTTCGAGCCCCTCGTAACTCTTGAGATCGTTCTTGGTGCGGTTGATGAGCGCTTTCGCCAGGGCAATCTCGGCATCGAGGCGAGAAACTTTTGTCATCAGGCGTGGATCGCCTTGAATCTGCGTGAGTGCCTTGTTTGCGTCCGCGGGCCACAACTTGACGAAGTCGGGCCCCGCGGTCGCAAGCTGCTTGCCATCGAGACGAACGGCCAGCGCCATGACCGGCGCGCCGTTGTCGACCTCGCGAATCTTCTCGCCGCTGACCACGTTCCAGCGGCGCACGAACCCGTCGGCGCCGCCCGACAGGAACTCGGCGTCCGCGCCGGGAATCGTCGCCAGCGCTGTCACGATTTTCTTGTGTGCCTTGATCTCGCGACTCGGCTTCGCGCTCGCATTGCGCAGGGCGGCGCCATCCCAGATGTGAACGTTGCCCTCGGCATCTCCGGTCACGACCGATGCACCGCGATTGGCCAAGATCATGCCGTGCAACGCCTGGCCAACCGTCGTCTTCCCTGCCGACTTGCCATCCACGACGGTCCAGCTCGCCAGCGATTTGTCGAGCGAAGCGGAGTAGATCGCGGCGCCGTCCGCTGAAAACGCCAGCCCGGTGACTGCCGCCTGATGAGCGGCAATCTCGCGAATCGACTTGCCGGACGCGATCTCCCAAATGCGAATGCGGCCGGCTTCGTCTCCTGTCGCCGCCGACTTGCCGTCCGCGCTGACGGCGACGGCGTGCACCGGGGCGTCATGCATGCATTGCGCGAGCTCGCGCGGCCGCGGTCGGCGCCAAAGCTTCACCTCGCGAAAGGCGCCTGATGCAAGCACATCGCCGGCGGGATCGAACGCCAGGCTGCGGACAATATCGCGATGGGCGACGTTGCCATCCAGGTTCGGATCCACAAGCGTGGCAGCGAGCTTTGCTGTCGGCACATGATAGACGAACAGCCGGTTGCCGCGACTCGCGACGGCGTACTGGCCGTCCGGCGTGATCGCTGCGGCGAACGATGGCTGATAGCCCGTCGGCAACGGTAGAAACTTGACATCGCGCTTCGCGGAAACGCTTGCCGTCGCACCTTGATCGATCCACAGTTTGAGCAAACCCAGCTCCGCCGGCCGCAGTGCTTTCGCGTCCACCTTGTTACCAGCCGGCGGCATCATCGGCTTTTGCTGATGGGCCGCGAGCTTGAGGAGCAAACTGTCGCCGCCCTTGCCCGCGACGACGGCAGGACCTTGTTCGCCTCCCTTTCGCATCGATTCAGGCGATTCGAGATTCAGGCCGCCCGATTTCTTCTTGGCGTTGTGGCAGGCGATGCAATTGGCCCGCAGGATTGGCACGATCTCCGCATCGAAATCGACCGGCCGCGTCCGCACCGGCACATCGATGGCGATCTGAGCGTCGGCACGCGCAACAAGCGCGAGCGACAGGATGCAAAGGAGAATGGCGCGGGCAATCATGGTCATCTCGGAACCTCGGCGAGCCGTGTCGCGTAAGCGGCCGGGTTAAGGCGTAACCCGCACGCTCACGCGTGGCGGCTCGCCGCTACAGGATCTCGCGGATCGGTTCGCCGTAGTTTATGATGGCGACCGGGCGATTCGCTTCATTGAGGTAGGTCTTGGTGTAATCGATGCCCAGGACGTGATACATCGTCGCGAGCACGTCTTGATACGGAATCGGCCGCTCGCGCGGCAATTCGCCGAGCCGATCGCTGGCGCCGAGGATCATGCCGCGACGCACGCCGGCGCCGGCCATGACGACGGTGTAGCAACTCGGCCAGTGATCGCGGCCAGCCAGATGGTTGATGCGCGGCGTTCGCCCGAATTCGCCGCAGATGATGACGAGCGTCGTTTCGAGAAGGCCGCGCGTGTCGAGATCGTCGAGCAGAGCGGAGATCGTGTGGTCGTAGCCAGGGATGTTGCCGCGATGGGCGGGGAAGTTGCGATCGTGCGAATCCCACGGGAACGCGAAGTCGGTGCGCACCGTCACGAAACGCGCGCCGCGTTCGACCAGGCGGCGCGCGAGCAGGAGTGATTGTCCAGCGGTGCTGGCTGTGGTGCCGAGCGGCGAGTAGCGGTTGCGAATCTGCTGCGGTTCGCGCGTGAGATCGAACGCCTCCTGCACCTGCGGGCTAGTGGCGAGGTCGAACGCTTGCCGACGGAAGGTGTCCATCGAAGCCATGGCGCCGGTGTTGTCCGCGTCGCGGCGCAGCGTGTCGAAGCTCTCGACGATGGCCCGGCGATTGTCCGCACGCCTTGCCGACACGCCGTCGGCGGGACGGAGGTTGCGCACACGGAAATTGGCCAGGCCCGGGTAGCCGAAGGTTTCAAACGGATCATGGGCAATGCCCAGGTACCCGCTGCGGCCGAAGCTGAGCGCGCGATCGACTCCGATGTAACCTGGCAGGCCGGCGCGCCAGCCGAGCTCCTGCGAGACGATGCTGCCGATGCTCGGGGCCTGCTGGCCGGACGAGCGGATGTTGCGAATCGGCGCGTAGCCGGTCAGCGCAATGTGCATGCCTTCGCCGTGATCGGTCATGGTGTGATGTACGCTGCGCAGGATCGACAATTTGTCGCACATCTGCGAAAGGCGAGGCATCAACTCGCAAACGCGATAGCCCGGCAGGTTGGTCGGGATGGTCGTGAACTCGCCACGATACTCGATCGGCGCGTCGGGCTTCATGTCCCACATGTCGATCTGGCTCGGCCCGCCCGCCTGGAAACAGAGAATCACGCTGCGCCGGCTGGTCGACGTGCCGGCCTGGGCTTCGCTGCGCAGCAGGTTGACGAGCATCGCGCCGCCGAACGAGACGGCACCCGCTTGTAGGAATCCGCGACGGGTTAGACGGGGCAAGGAAATCATTGTCGCTCCTCCGACGCTGCGGACGCTAAGCCGCAAGCGGCGAATTGCTAATGATTGAACAAAAACTCATTCGAATTAAACAACGCCCACAAGACGTCCTCGAGCGCCTCGCGGCGATTGGCGGATTGCTCGATTAACGCGGTCGCCTTCTGCAACTCGGCCGGACGCGGCCAACGCGAGAACGTACGCAGGAACAGGTCCTCCACCGCTTGCTGCGTCGACTTGCCCGGCTTCGCCAGTTGGGCGATGGTGCCATTCTTGTCGCTGATCTTGCGCTGCAGATCGTCCGAATTCATCAGGTACAGCACCTGCGGCAGATTCGGCGCCAGGCTCGTCTCGCACTCGCACGGCGTGGTGCGGCGCGAACGGCCGAACATGTCGAGGAAGTCGCTGGCGCCCTGCTCGTTCGGCAGCTTCACCGCGCGCTTGATGTCGGCGTAATCGCGAAAACTCGGTGCGACTCCCGTCACGTCGCTGACGGCGTCGAGCAGCACGTGCGGCGGCATGCGCCGCGAGTAATAGCGGGCGTAGTTGCGCTTGTCGTCCTTGTTGTCGGCCGTCGGCGCCGAACTGAGGCCGTAAATGCGCGACTTCATGATCGTCTTCGCCAGATGCTTGAGATCGAATTGGTGCTCGATGAAATCACGCGCGAGAGCGTCGAGCAACTCCGGATTGCTGGCGGGATTGCTGGCCCGCATGTCGTCGACCGGATCGATCAGGCCGACGCCCATGTAGTGGCCCCAGACGCGATTGACGATCGCCCGCGCGAAATAGGGATTGTCCTTCGCGGTCATCCAGTCAACGAGTTTATGGCGAGGATCCTGCCCCTTGACGAAATCGAATTGCGGCCCGCGAAACGCCTTGGGCAACATCGCTTCGCCGCTGCGCGGATGCTTGATGCCTCCCTCATCCATCACCTTCAGCTCGCTGATGACGGTGTCGCCGGTCAGCTTGATGCGGGCGAAAAACGCGGCGAACTGCCAGTAGTCGGATTGGCGAATGTTCTCGAACGGATGGTTATGGCAATTCGCACAGGAGACGCGCAGGCCGAGGAACGCCTGGGCCGTGTCCTCGACGCGATTGTCGCTGGTGATGGCCCAGCGATACCAGTCGAGTTGCGGTTGGTCCTTGATCTTGCCGGTCACGGTCAGGATTTCGCGGACGAACTTGTCGTAAGGCTTGTTGTCGGCGACCGACTTGCGAATCCACTTGGCGAAGGCAATCGAGTTGTCCTTGCCATTGGTATCGCCGACGCGATTACGCAGCAAGTCGCCCATGCGTTGCGCCCAGTAGTCGGTGTATTCGTCGCGGTCGACGATCTTGTCCACCAGCTTGTCGCGCTTGTCGGGCGACTTGTCCGCGAGGAAATCGGTGATCTCCTTCGGCGTCGGCAGCTTGCCCAGGGCATCGAGATAGACACGCCGCAGAAACTCGGCGTCACTCGATGCAGGACTCGGCGCGATGTGCAGAGACCGCCACCTGGCCAGGGCCAGCTTGTCGATGAAATTGTTCGGCGTGAAACCGGCATATGCCTGCTCGGGCAAGGCAGCGCCGCGCAGCGTGACGAAGCGCGCCGTCGCCACCTGGTCGGCGTAGCGCACTAGCACCGACCCCTCCCCGGGCCGGCCGGTTGTTTCGACCAGCCCATCCACGTTGACGGTCACCACCTCGGGAAGTTGCGAATCGTAGCGGGCCCACTTCGTCACATCGCGCGTCGAGCCATCGGAGTAGTGGACAACGACACGCAATCGTTCCTTCCCCTTGGCCTGAAAGATGCGCTCGGCCGGCGTAACCTCCAGCTTGACATCGCGCGGCGCGTCAGCGGCGCCGAATGGCAGTCCCTGCTGTAGCCAGCGGCTGAGCATGCGATACGCCTCGGAATCGACGCCAAAGCGCACGCCGCCGCCGTGGGCGAGTTTGCCGGTTGCCTTGAGCAGGATGAGTGAATCATCGGGGGCCGCGGGGGAGACGCGCCGGCCGTGCCCTTCGTGCACGATCGCGGCGTAGTCCTGTTCCGGATCGAAACCGAAGAGGGACAGCTTGAAACCGGCCTGACCGATCGCCTTGCCATGGCAAGCGCCGCCATTGCAGCCGTGCTTGGTTAATACTGGCAAGATGTCATTCGTGAAGTGGAGCGGCTTGTTCTTGCCCGGCTCATCCGAGAATGCCAGCGCGGGTAATCCCAGAACGACCATATGGGTAAGGATGAAACGTGCCATGAAGATCGTCCACGGAAGCGTCGGTGGGTGGGCATCGCGCACAAGGGGAAGGATAGCGTTTATGAGTATAAACGACCCATTCCTGGTCGTCCAGTGAGTTTGCCGGGGGCTGAGCTTCCACATGGAGTCTTCGTAGAACGGGCAGAACAGCGCCAGCTCGACAATGACGCCGCGCTCGCTCGTCTTGGCGAGAAAATCGCTGAGCCGAGCGAAATACCCGGGGTCCCACCTGTACAGATCGAACCTGTTGCCACCACCCGCGTAGCCGGGCTTGTCCGAGCGCGCCCTCGGACCGAGGAACTTGCCGACGTGATCAGCACCTTGGGCCTGCCGCGAAACTGCACGTAG
>DASRSQ010000695.1:0-9062 GCA_035656475.1 Gemmataceae bacterium
CGGAACAATCGGCGACTGTCACTTCCGCCCCTCACCCCCAACCCCTCTCCCAGAGGGAGAGGGGAGCCGATTGCTCAACGCCATTTGCCGCGTGGACAATTTTCTTCTGTTCAGGGTGAACGGATTGCCCGGACTGCGAAACATTACATCTCATTCACGTCACAGTTTTAAAGCTGGATCAACTTGAAATCCGAGAAGTTGCCGGGTAGCCTTGGAAATACCTTGAGGACCCACCTGATGAAGACTCGCGATCCCCTTCGCCGCCGGCCATGGGTTGAAGAACTGGAGCCGCGCGTTGTGTTGTCTGCTGTGCCGCCGCTGCTCTATCATGCGGCTCCGACCATCTCAACCACCAGTACCAACTGGTCGGGGTACGCCGTGGAATCCAATTTTAACGCGCCCGCAACCAATTCCGTGACCGCCGTCAGCGGGTCGTGGGTGGTGCCAAGCGTCTCGGGCACAGGGACTGCCTATTCCTCGTTCTGGGTCGGCATCGATGGGTTCAGCTCCAATACAGTCGAGCAGATCGGCACCGATTCCGATCTCGTCAATGGCGTCCCCGTCTATTATGCCTGGTACGAGATGTACCCCAACCCGTCGCGCAGCATTGCCCTGACCATTAATCCGGGCGACACGATCAATGCCTCGGTGATCTACAGCGCCTCCACCAAGGCATACACGCTGAGCCTGACCGACGCGACCAGCGGCCATTCGTTTGCCACCACGCAGAAGGTCGCCGGCGCAAAAAACAATTCGGCGGAATGGATAGCGGAAGCTCCGTCGTCGAACAGCGGCGTCCTGCCGCTGGCCAACTTCGGCACGGCCCAATTCACCAAGGCGTCGGCGACCATCAATGGCTCCACGGGCGGCATCGACAACTCGGCCTGGCAAAGCGCGCTCATCAACATGGTGGCGAACAACGGCACCGCCAAGGCAACGACTTCGTCGCTCAACTCCAACGGGGGCTTCTCGGTTGCGTGGAACAACTCCGGCGTGCAGCTGCAACAACATCATCACAGAAGCTGGTTTTTCAGCGACAACGCGCCCACCGCGGATGCGACCAGCGCGAACGTGGCGACGCAGATCAACACGGGCAGCGTCTCGCCTGCCGTCACCTTCGTCAACACGGGGCCCAATGCGTCGACCGCTGCGGACAGTAATCGGTCAGTTCCTGTCGCTTCTTCCTATTCCCCCGCGTTGATGCCGATGACACTCATCGGGGTGCGGGCGGGCACCGATTTTGCCATCGATGCGCTGGCCGATGATGCGGACGCAGCATTCATGGTGCTGCCGGCTCGCGAAGCCGCCACGACGGGCTCCTTCACCGAAGTAATGACGCCCCATCGGCAGCCGCCGATCGTGAGCGAATCGCTCCCGAACCACGCAGCGCCCGTCGATGTCAATGACGCCGTTAACCCGCTATCCGAGGGGGTGACGCCGGCGTCCGACGCAGGACCGGTGAATGAGGGTAACATCGTGACGCGGTCGTTCACCAAAGTGTTGTGGCTGGTCGGAGCAGTCGGATTGGTGGCCCACGCTGCGTTCGTGAGCAAGTCACGCGCGGAGGAACGCCGTCAGCCGCAGCCACGAAAGATCTGAGCAAGTGGTTTGACAAAGAAAGCCGCCGGCGCAAGCGTACCGACGGTTTTTTCGCTTATGCCGGGAACGTTATCCGGCGATACACATCGACCGCTTTCAGCTTGCACTTTATCGATCCGATCTTGATCACCGCCTTCAACCCCACGTGGCATTGGTAGGTCCACGTATCGTCCGACTCGCGATGGAAGTGTTCGATTTGCGCTTCGTCCTGACTCACCAGGATATAGTCGGTCAACGTCGGATTGTATTTCTGGAAGCGAGTGAACTTGCTCCCACGATCAAATGCCTCGGTAGATTCCGACAGCACCTCGACGATTACTTTTGGATTAAGCAAGACGTCGTTGCAATCGTCAAGATATTTCGGTTCATCACAAATCACGACGACGTCGGGATAGGAATACAATCCAGCCCGCCGTTTCGGAGACTTCGGCAATGGACCGCTACGCACCTTCGTATCCTTGGTCCTAGCCCTACAGGGGCCATCCACGAGTTGATTGCCAATGGAGACAAGTACGTTGCTTGAGATGTCTGCATGATTGGCCGACTCGCCCGCCATGGCGAAGATCTCGCCATCCATGTAAATGTGGCGTTCGTCGGCTTCTCGCTCAAACCGCAGGTATTCGTCTTCGGTCAGAATCGACTTCGGCACACCCATCGGTCCCTCCACATAATTCTGTTCTATCATGTCGGAGGGACCCGGCTCGAATGTTACGCAATCAGGTTGTGATTGACCGTGCCCGAGACGTCCGTCAGACGGAAATCGCGGCCGGAGTAGCGGTAGGTGAGACGCGTGTGATCGATGCCCATGAGGTGCAGCATCGTAGCATGCAGGTCGTGCACGTGCATGCGTCCCTCGGCGGCGGAGAAGCCGAACTCGTCGGACGCGCCCCAGGCCATGCCACCCTTGACCCCGCCGCCCGCGAGGAAGACGCTGAAGCCGAGGCTATTGTGATCGCGGCCGGTGGCGCCTTCGGACGTCGGCGTGCGGCCGAACTCGCCGCCCCAAAGGACGAGAGTGTCTTCGAGCAAGCCACGATTCTTGAGATCCTTGATCAAGGCCGCGACCGGCTGATCGACGGTGCGGGCGTTATTGCGGTGATTGCGGATGTCGCCGTGATCGTCCCACGGCTGGCCGGAGCCGGTGAAGATCTGCACGCAGCGCACGCCGCGTTCGACCAGTCGGCGAGCGACGAGGCAGGCGTCGTTGAACTGGCCGCGGCCATAGAGTTCGCGCGTCGAGGCGGTTTCGCGGTTGAGGTCGAAGACTTCCTGGGCCTCGAACTGCATGCGGAACGCCATCTCCATCGACTGGATGCGGGCCTCGAGCGGATTGTCGTTGCCGCCGCGGTTTTGCAGGTGCATCTGGTTCAGGCGGCGCATTAGGTCCATCTGCTGGGCCTGGGCGTCGGTCGTGAGGTAGCTGTTGGACAGGTTCTGCAGAACGCGGCGCGGGTCCATGTTCGAATTGTTGATGTGAGCGCCCTGGAAGATGCCGGGCAGGAAGCTGTTGGACCACAGGGCCGGGCCGACGACCGGGAAGCCGGGGCACATCGTCACGAAGCCGGGCAGGTTCTGGTTCTCGCTGCCCAGGCCATAGACGAGCCAGGAGCCCATGCTCGGCCGCACCGGCTGCATGTCGCCGCAGGTCATCATGAGCAGCGACGGTTCGTGATTCGGGACGTTGGTGTACATGGAGCGAATGACGCACAGATCATCGGCGCACTCGCTGATCTTGGGCAGGATGTCGCTGATCGGCAGTCCCGATTGCCCGCAGTTGCGGAAGCGGAACGGCGACATCATGAGCCCGCCCGTGCGGCGTTCGCTGTTGCGATCCGCGGCCGGCGGCCGCTGGCCGTTGTAGCGTGTGAGGGCTGGCTTCGGATCAAACGTATCGACCTGCGACGGCCCGCCGTTCATGAAGACGTGGATGATGCGCTTGGCCTTCGCCGCGAAGTGCGGTTGCTTCGGCGCGAGCGGACTGCGCGCCGCCGCCGGCGGCGTGGCGAGCAGGTTCTGATCGTTCATGAGGGACGCGAGTCCCAGCATCCCGAATCCAGTGGCGGTACGCTGCAGCAGGTCACGACGATTAAGCATGATTATCTCGCAACAGGTTCCAATGATTCTACAACGGAAGAAATCTCACCTGGCCAATCCACTCTTCGGCTTCGCTCGCCGACCAGATCAGTAGCAAGCTATCGGTCACTGGACCGATGGGCTTTGTTTGCTGTACCATCAACAAGCCTTTCATGACTCCGCCAGCGTCAATGATCTCATACGCCGTGTTCGTCATCGTGTTCACGTCATGCGACACGACAATAAATCCTTGGTCAGCGGCAAATTCGAGGACCTCGTTGTCGCTCCAATCCTTTTGTCCGACGAACTCTGGCGCACTCTACCGTTGGCTCACGCCTTAGAACGGCATCAATAAGGTGCTCGTTCAGATCGTGATCCGCCAGAAAACGCGGTCGGCTCATGACGCCTCCGCTAGACTGCTTTCCGCATTGCCCGCAACCGCTCAACTACGAGGCTTGATTTAGACTCTGCGCGCCCTCGAGCCATCTCCCATTCGAGATCTTGCCGCTTCAAATAGGCATCGACATCGGTCCGATTCGCCAAATAAAATGCGATGCTGCCATATACGGACTCCAGGTCCAGCGCCGGATATTGTTGCTGAATTGTTTCTGGCGAATGTCCCTGATGAAAAGCTGCAATGACAGAATCCAACATCACGCGCGTGTCACCAATGCGATAGACGCCGTTAGGATCTACACAGACGTGAGTTTTTACTTGGCTCATACTTCTGGATTATACTGCGACCGCATCAATCCACATACATGAACTCGTTGCTCCCGATCAGGATCTGGGCCACCCGCTCCCAGCGGTTCAGGCGATTCTCGCCCGCCGCATCCTTCGATTGCAGGTACGCCTCGAATAGCTGCATCTCGTCGGCACTCGCGGGACGGCCGTAGGCCAGCGCGAAGGCGCGCTGGATGCGGTCGGCGTCGTTGCTTGCGTCCTTTTGGATGCGGGCGGCAAAGGCCTTCGACGTCTCGATCACGAACGGGCTGTTGAGCACGAACAACTGCTGTTGCGGCACCGTCGTCTCGACGCGGCGTTCGCTGGTGATGTTGGCGTCCGGGAAGTCGAAGAGTCGCAGCGTGGCGTTGAGGTCGTGCCGGCTGATCTTGGCGTAGACGGTGCGGCGGACGTTATCGCCGGCGGCGAGGTTCGTCGTCGGGCCACCGAGCTTGCGGTCGAGCTTGCCGCTGACGGCGAGCATCGAATCGCGCCAGCTTTCGATGTCGAGCCGGCGCCGCTTCATGCGCCAGAACCAGCGGTTGTCGCCATCGATGTTGAAGTTCTTGTCGTTGCTCTCGGCCGACAGCTGATACGTGGACGAAAGCATCATCTCGCGATGCATCTTCTTGATCGACCAGCCCTGCTCCATGAAGCGGACCGCGAGATAATCGAGCAGCTCCGGATGGCTCGGCTTTTCGCCCAGCGAGCCGAAGTTGCTCGGGCTGGCGACAATCGGCTTGCCGAAGTGATACTGCCAGATGCGATTGACCATGACGCGCGCGGTCAGCGGGTTGTCCTTGCTGGCGATGGCGTTGGCGAGTTCAAGCCGGCCGCTACCCTGCGTGAAAGGTTTTGGCTCCTCGGCGAGAATCTTGAGGAAGCGGCGCGGCGCCACCTCTCCCTGCTTCGCCGGGTTGCCACGCAGATACACCTTCATGTTCGTTGCCGTCGTCTCGGCCAGGCCGTGTGCGATCGGCAACGGCTTGGCGTCGTCGCTCGCCTGCAGCTTCGACAGCGTCTGCGTCTTTTCCTCAAGTTGCTTTCGCTGAACTTCCGGCAACAGGTTGCGAATCTCGGTATCGGTGAGCCGGAAGATCGAGCTGTCGGCATAGAAGACGTTGTTGAGCAAGTCGGTCTTCATCTTGTCGAGCTTGCCCTTGCTGTTGATCATCGACTTGATCTGCTTGTGCATCGTGGTGGCAGCCGCGACGACTTCCTTTTCGGAAGCGGTCATTTTGCGCATCATCTCGAAGCCGGCCTGCTTCTGCACGAACTTGACGCAACGGTTGAGAGCCGCCTCGTCGAGCATCTCGTTCTTGGCGACTTCCGCAACGGATGCCTTCGGATTCTTTTGCTTGATCGACTGCACCTTCCACGCAGCGATCAGATATTTCGGCAGCTCATCCGCCTTGGTCTGAGCGTGCTTCTTCTTTTCGGCGGTCATGGTCTGCTTGACCTCGCCGTCGAGCTTCTTGATCTGGGCCTGCGTTTCCTGGTTGCGCTTGACCTTTTCCTTATCGGCCAGCGGCACATTCGCGATTTTGCAGCTCGTGAAAACGCCGGCCAGCGAGTAGTAGTCGATCTGCGGGACCGGGTCGAACTTGTGATCGTGGCAGCGAGCGCACGACACGGTCAAACCGAGGAAGCCACGCGTCAGTGTGTCGACGCGATCGTCCAGCTCGTCGGCAATCGCCTTGGCAGCGTCGGTGTTCTTGTAGTACTGGGCGCCGAGGCCGAAGAAGCCCAGCGCGGGAACATTCTTGACGAGCCCGTCCCCCTGCTCGATCATGTCGGCCGCGATTTGCAGCTTGACGAATCGGTCGTACGGCATGTCGTCGTTGAATGCATTGATGACCCAGTCGCGATAACGCCAGGCGTTCGTGTTCGGAATGACCTCGAACGTGTGAGCCTGATCCTCCGCGTAGCGGGCGACGTCGAGCCAGTAGCGGCCCCAGCGTTCGCCATAATGAGGCGACGCAAGCAGGCGATCGACCACCTTTGCGAACGCATCCGGCGACTGATCGTTGACAAACGCCTCGACCTCTTCCGGCGTCGGCGGCAGACCGGTCAGGTCGAACGTCGCGCGGCGGATCAGTTCACGCTTCGATGCGGGACGCACCGGCGTAAGCTTCTCGGCTTCGATCTTGGCGAGGATGAACCGATCGATCGGCCCCTTCGCCCACTTCTCGTTCTGCACCTTCGGCAACGCCGGCATCTTCGGCGGCACGAACGACCAGAACTCGCGCGCCTTTTTCCAGTCGATGCCATCGGCCACGGCGGGTTGCTTGCCGTCGCGCGGGTCGGCTGCGCCGTCGTTGATCCACTTCTCGAAATCGGCAATCACCGCGTCGGACAGCTTTGCTCCTTTGTCCGGCGGCGGCATCTTCAGATCAGGATCGGCGTGACGGATCGCCTTGATGAGCAGGCTGTCCTTCGCCTTGCCCGGCACCAGCACGGGACCGGTGATGCCCCCTTTGAGGACGCTTGCCTTGGTATCGAGGCGAAGCTTGCCATTGGCCTTTTCGGGACCGTGGCACTTCTGACAGGAGTCGACCAGTACGGGGCGAATTTTCTTCTCAAAGAATGCGAACTTGTCGGCATCATCGGCCCTGGCATTCGTGGCAAACAGGCCAAACGCGATCAGCAACAGCGAGGTCCGGTTGGTCATCATGGCACCAGTGCGGTGAAGAGAAATCAGGCAGGCTGGCGGCAGAGATAGCACACATTGCCAGTATCGCTATTTTCGGCGATTTCCGGCGTCTGGCAAGCGTAATTCTCAATCGTTGCAGAATTCTGTCTTTGGACTTCGGTTTGGTTGCAATGGGGAAGAAATTCGCTTCTGCACGAGATCGGCTGCCTAGCGGCGCAAAAAATGGTTCCAAACGAGGGTTCCCAAACGGAAAAGCTTGGGATTCAGCGCAGTGGGAGCGAATGTAATTCGCAAGAAATTATGTTCGCTTTGTGTCTGGTTCTCGTCATAATGGTGTCGTGATCCAGTCTCATGTCACATCGAGGAGAATGCCATGCTGCGGCGATGCTTGGGCCTTGCGATCGCAGGCGTTTTTTTCCTGGGGCTGACGCCCGTGTGGGGACAGGGAGTTGCCACTTATGACAAGGACGCCGTCAAGGCGCTGAGCAAGAAGATCGACAATCACCTCGCCAAGGTGTGGAAGAAAGCGAAGGTCGCTCCTGCGGCCCGTGCGGAAGACCATGTATTTTTCCGCCGGCTCAATCTCGACCTCGTCGGCCGTATTCCGGACCTCATCAATATCCAGGATTTCCTCGATGACGACCGCCCCGAAAAGCGCTGGGAGTGGGTCGATCGCTTTCTCGATGGAGACGAGCATCCGCGTCATTTCGCCAACGTCTGGCGGCAGGTGATGCTCGGGCAGCAGACCAATCAGCAGGCCCAGTTCCTGATGCCGCAGTTCGAGGCCTGGCTGCGCGACCGCATCACGCAGAACGTCACGCTGGACAAGCTGGTTCAGCAGATCCTGACCAACAACCCGGGCAACCCGAACATGGGCTTCCAGCCCAACCAGCCGGTCAGCCCGCAGCTGTTCTTCGTCGCCAACGAGAACAAGGCGGAGAACCTGGCCGGTGCGACGTCGCGCGTCTTCCTCGGCGTGAAAATTGAATGCGCCCAGTGCCATGCCCATCCGTTCGCCAAATGGAAACAGGATCAATTCTGGGAATTCGCCGCATTCTTTTCGGGGCAACAGCAGGTCAATCGGCCGGGCGGCCTGGGCCGGCAGCCCAATGTGGCCCAGGTCGGTGGCAGGGAGATTCTGATTCCCGGCACCGATAAGGTCGTGAAGGCGAAGTTCCTCACGGGCAAGGCGCCGGACTGGAACAAAGAAAGTGGCAACGCTCGCAAGATCCTGGCTGACTGGGTGACCGCCAAGAACAACCCGTATTTCGCCAAGGCGATGGCCGACCACATCTGGGCATACCTGATGGGCGTCAGCCTGCTCGAGCCGATCATGGAACCGTCCGACGACAACCTGATGACGCATCCGGAATTGCTCGACGATCTGGCGAAGGGCTTGATGGACAACAACTTTGACGCCAAGTTCCTGATCCGCGCCATTGTCCATTCCGACGCCTACCAGCGAGCCTCCGGCGGCACGAAGCTCGCCGACAAGGAGGATTACCAGCTGTTCGTCCGCATGCCGATTCGCGCTCTGTCGCCGGAACAAATCTGGGACAGCGTCTACATGGCGACCAACGGCGGCAAGAAGCAGGATGAGTTCAAATACAATCCGCAGCAGTTCTTTAACCCGAACCAGATGCAGACGCCGCGGGCCCAGTTCCTGTCCAAGTTCGCCAACCAGGATCGCCGGCATGAACCGCAGACGTCGATTCTGCAGGCATTGTTCATGATGAATGGCAAGTACATGGCCGAAAAGACGAAGGTCGAGAACAATCACGACCTGAAGGCCCTGGCCCGCGAAGGCATCAACGGCGGCCACGCAGGACGCATCACGTCGCTGTATCGTCTGGTGCTATCCCGTCCCCCGCGCCAGGGAGAGCTCGATCGCCTGATCCCGTACCTCGAACGCGGCGGCGCGACCGGCAACCTCGGCGAAGCGCTCTCCGACGTCTACTGGTCGCTGCTCAATAGCTCCGAGTTCCTGCACAACCATTGATTGATCGTTGTGCCG
>DASRSQ010000696.1:0-15418 GCA_035656475.1 Gemmataceae bacterium
AATCTCTGCGACGAACGGATCATGCGTGTTCGCATCGCGCAGATCGAGGCAATAGATATGCCGATTCGGCACATCGAGCGCGCCAATCCCCTTCGGCGGTTCCGGTTCTCCCTCCTCCTCATCGTCGAGCGCCGGCTTGAGCTGGGTTTCGCCCCACTTGCCTTTGATGCCGTCGCGATCGAGGACCCAGAATGCAGCGCGCGGAAAGAGCCACGAGAGCAGCACCATGTCGCCGCGGACCGATTCGAGAAAAAGCCGGCCCGTGTGATCGGGACCGAGATCGTAGAGAAACGGAATCACCGACACCTCGACGCCAGGCTCGAGGAGCAGCGCAGCGACGATGGATTCCTCCAGTGCGCGCTTGACGGGATGCTTACCCTGGGCCTGCGACAGAACGACGGTGATTCGGTGACGAGACATAGTTTGATTCCCGCCGCTTGCGGCTTAGCGCTCGTGGACAACATTCAGCGAGCGCGAAGCCGCAAGCGGCGAACGAGTTACATGTGGCCTTTGAGCATATTCTGCGTTTTTTCCCAGCCCGCAGCAAGGAAGTCGTGATATTCCTGCACGCTCAGAGTATCTGCCGCGTCGCCGGCCATCTCAAACAGCCAGCCGTTGCCGTACATATCGACGTTGATGGCCGACGGATCATTCAGCACGTCGGCGTTGAACCCGGACAGCGTGCCTGCAATCGGCGCGAACAGGTCCGACATCGCCTTGGACGTTTCGATGTGCCCGATTTTCTGCTTGAGCGCGAGCACGTCGCCGGCGTTGGCTTCCCAGTCGATGAAGTAGACATCTTGCATCAACCGAACCGCGTAGGCGGTGAAGCCGAATCGCCAGCTTCTGGCAAGTGCAGAGCCTGCCGGGCGGGAGGGCAAGGCTCCTGCCGAGCCGATCGTTTCGGCGACTTGAGTTTCGGACAAGTCATTGCGGGCACTCGGCTCGGCAGGAGCCTCGCCCTCCCGAGCCGCCTCCCGGGTTTCGTCGGAATCGGCAACCTGGCACCACATGTGATTGCGGCAATAGCGGCGGTCGGCAGGCAGGGCGGCCGCGAATTTGCCCATCATGAATGTGAGTGGCTCGGTCATGGACTCTCAGTTTATCACTTCATTCGCCCCCCAGCAACTTGCCGAGCCGTTCGTTGAGCTGTTCCTCCGCGGCGGCGGACCAGACAAAATCGTCGAGCGGCGCCATGCCTCCCTCGGCGGTGAAATCGGCCTGCGGCGTTGCGATCAGCGGCAGATTTCCAAGCGGCCCCGCGCTCGTCTCCAGCGTGAAATGCCTGACGCGACCAAGCTCATCCGCTGCGAGCGTCACCGGCAGGTATGGCGTCGGCCCGTCGGTGACAAGAACATCCGCACTGCCGAGCAAGCGATTGCTGTCGGCGCCGACCGCGCGCAGCGTCAGGCCGGCCAGCCCCGCCATGCCGGCAATGCTGCTGCATACGTAAAAGCACGGAGCGACACGCACGAGGTCGTCGAGCACGACTTTGCCATCGCGCTGCGGCAGCCAGCGCATCACCTCGACGGCGCCGTCCTTCTTTTCGACGATGAAGCGCGTGGCCGAGATGCGCAGCGATTGCAGGAAGGCTCGCTTCGCCACCAGGCGCAGCCGCAACGTGTGCAGCACGACGGAGCCGACGCACCACGAAATCGCGTAATCGCCCTGCAAACGCAGCTTTGGCAACATCGCGGATAGAATCGCCTGGCGTGCTCGCATTTGCTCGCTGGTCAGCACGAGCGGCAGATTACCGATCAGGTTGCCGTGCCTGCTCACATTCACGTGCAGGTCGAGATCGGCCAACGGTGCGAGCGGACCGGGTGTTTCGACGACGGCGTTCGCGGCCAGCGTCTGCGCCTGCCCGCTCACGAACGCCAGGCACGGCGCCGTGCGTCCCCCCTTGATACCGATGTGAGCGCTTGCCAGGCGAAGCGCCACGCCGCGCACGAAGTCATCGCGCGCGATGATCGGGATTTCAACCTTGCCGAGCAGGTGATCGCGCCACGAAACCTCGGCGCTACAGGAACGCGCCGGTACCGGAACGCGAAAGAAGACGCGCGCCGGTCCCTTGGTCTTGGGCCGCAGAATGACTTCGGCGATTGTCGAACGATCGCCGAGCTTCAGTGAGAATTGTTGTTTTTCGAGCGCGACCGAAACGGGCGGGTTGACGTTGGCCTCGACGATCGCCGCATCCGCGTTCCACGGGATCGGCAAGGCGTCCAGCACCAGGCCCGCCTTTTCGTAGCGCACGTGCAAGCCGGCGGCGTTCGACTTCGGCAGCATCATAGTTCGTTGAGCCGGGTCAGAGCATCGGCCAGAGCGCGATCCAGATCGGCCGGGGCCGTGGCGTCCCGGCAGATCAGGCAATCGGGCGAACGCGCGATGCGAAAGCGGTGCGTCCGAAACGCCTCGTCGAAGACACCTGGCACCTTTTCGAGCGTGAACAGCATGCTGGAAAAGCCCGGCGTGTACGCCGTGCCTTGCGTCAGCAGTTGCAGCGTGATCTGCGCATGCAGCGACGCGATGACTTCGATCGACGCCCGGCTCGCAGGGATTGTTGTTTCCGCCATGGGGCCGCCCGGCGCCGAGTAATCGGGTGGCTTGCTGTCGTCGACATTCACGGAGCGACGCAGATGGCTGGCAACGCAGCCGTAGCACGGGCCGCCCGGCACGAACCAGTGCACAAAGCCGCCGATCCCGCCAGCGAGCACTTCGCCGAGCGTCCACGGCTTTCCGTAGCGGCGCATCAATGCATCGAAGTGAAACTTCGCCGGCTCATTGTCGGCGGCGCACACACCGATGTCGCATGCGGCGGCTGCTTGTTCGATCTGGCCTGCTTCAGCCGCATCCAGCAGATCGCATGGCAACAGCTCGACGTGCAGATCCGGCCGACGCTCTGCAAGCCATGCCGCGGCGAGATCGGCCTTGCGTTTACCGACCCCCGCGGGCGGGAAGAGGTGTCGTTCGACATTGTGAGGCTGGTAGATATCCGGTTCGATCAGCGTCACGCGGGAGATGCGCGGAGCGCGGCAGACGATGTCGAGCACGGTCATGCCGCCGGAACCTGCGCCAACCTGGAAGAGATGTGCCATAAGAAAGAGCCGGCAGCCGATACCCAGACCTGATGGTATTCTGCTGCCTGCTGCCTGCTCTCAGATTGCATCAGGAAGCGGCCATTCGCCGGTGGCGCGCCAGACTTCGTAGCACGCCAGCCAGCGCCATGCGGCCTGGACAGCGAAGACGCAGGTGAACTTGGCCGGGTCCCAGCGACTGGTCTCGCGCGTGCTGCCCTGCCGCCACATGCACAGCATTTGCTCATCAAGCAGGTGCGGACAATGCACGAGCGGCGTCACCACCCGCGTCTCTGGCGGCCAGCTCGGATATCCCGGCGGCAACGTCGTCGTCAGCTCGTACACATTGTGCATCGGCTTCAGCCGGTAGCGCAGCAAGAAATCATCGCCGACGCGCGACACCTTGATCTTGTACTCGTCGGCGCGATCCTTGTTGTAACGCTCCAGCACCGGTATCTCGACGGCCAACAACCGCCGTTTCCCGGCTTCACTATCGAGCAGGCTCATGTGAGTTTATCTCAGCCGTTGGACAACATGCGAACAAGGATGAAGGCGGAAGGATGAAGGATGAATGGGCATTGTTCATCCAATCTTTCCGCCTTCATCCTTCCGTTAGTAGTGGCACGGCACCGACTGGATCGCGGAGATGACTTCGTCGTCGCTGATGTCTTCGCTCGAGGCGGAGCCGAGGAACGAGGTGTCGCGGCGGTCCATGAGGATGGCGAGGCTGTCCTCGGCGTTGCCACGCAGGGCGTTGATGAGCTTCTGGCGTTCTTCGCCGGTCACGGTTCGAAAGTCCATGATAGTTCTCCTTTCACGTCATGGTGACATACGTCTCGCGGGATTCAGCCGGCTGATCCTTTGCCAGCTCCGCGAGAATCAGAAATACCGCGCGATCGAGCTTCGTTTCGCGCGGCTCGACGGCGATCAGCTCGCCGCCTCTATCGAGATAATACCGCACGTCGCCGGCCTTGAGCAAGAGGCGAAGGCCTTGTTGCGGTTCGCCAAGCCCGATGCGGACAGCCAGCCCGCCGTCGGCCTGGTCGAATTGCACGTTCGCGAACAGCCGGCACAGCTTTTCGAGGTCCGCTGCATGCGTTTCGAGTGAATGCCAGAGCGGCCGCAAACATGCGGCGAGATCGGGCCCGGCGTCGACGCGCGTCGGTAGCGGGCGATAGCCGGCGTCACCGACCGCGAGAGCGTACCACGAGAATTGCAAGTCGGCCACCGCGGTGCCGATGCCGAAGACCGCTTCGCGATCGCGCAGGCCGGCAACCCAGACGCTGTCGCCGGCGTAGTCGCCGTTGCTCGGATGCGTGAGATTGCCTGGATGCGTGTGGACGACGCCGACGATTTGCAGGCGTTTGTCCTTCTGTCGCAGGATGCGGCTGGCGACGGCCTGGGCGTCAGCGTTGAATTGCACGTGGACGGTGCTGGCATCGCGGGCGGCGCCGGCGGGGATGGCTGCCAGGGCGATCGCTTCGTCCCCCTGCCGCACGCCGAGCAGCGTCCAGCCGATTTCTTCGTTGCCACGCGCCGAACGGCGATGGTCGGAGTAGTCCTGGAACAGGGTGTCCGCGACCCCTTCCGTGAGAACGATTCGTTCCAGGCGGGATGTCATTGGAGGCGCGGGCGGTACTGCCGGCGTGGTGGCCGCGAGCAACTCGGGCGCGCCGGTGCGGCGCCGCCACCAGGACTCCACGCGATGCATCCAGCGATACAGCTTTGGCAGGCGGAAATTCATCCGGGCATCTTACCGCTTTCGATCCATGGCCGCAACAGGGTCGGAAAAGGGCAAGTTCGAGAGCGTGGCTCCTCATATAACCACCCACGGAGCATCGCCATGGACCATGCCGAACTCTACTCCCGGGCCGCGCGTGAAATCTCCAGTGCCGATGCGCTGTTGATCGGCGCCGGCGCGGGTATGGGCGTCGATTCCGGCTTGCCCGATTTTCGCGGCAACGAGGGCTTCTGGAAGGCGTATCCGCCATTCAAGGGGCGGCCGTTCGCGTCCATGTCCAATCCGCAGTGGTTTGTTGCCGATCCGCAATTGGCGTGGGGCTTCATGGGACATCGCATGCAGCTCTATCGCGACACCACGCCGCACGCGGGCTTTGACATCCTGCTGCGCTGGGCGTCGCGCATGCCGGCCGGCTTTTTCGTTTTCACTTCCAACGTCGATGGACAGTTTCAAAAAGCCGGCTTTCCCGACGACCGAAT
This sequence comes from Gemmataceae bacterium, assembly GCA_035656475.1. Lineage (GTDB taxonomy): Bacteria > Planctomycetota > Planctomycetia > Gemmatales > Gemmataceae > SIAQ01. The sequence goes on from DASRSQ010000696.1 coordinate 5,295, forward strand.
AATCGAATGTCACGGCTCGATCCATCATTTACAATGTCTGAAGTTGTGTCGGCAATCGATCTGGTCCGCGCGGGACACGCGCGTGACCGTGGACATGAGCACGGTTCGCGCGACGTCGGCGTTGCCGCGCTGTCCGCATTGCAACGGGTTCGCCCGGCCCAACGTGCTGATGTTCGGCGACTGGGGCTGGCTTGCGGATCGCAGCGAGAAGCAGTATGCCCGTTACCACGCCTGGCTGCGCGAGGTGCGTGGCAAGAAGGTGGTCGCGATCGAGATGGGCGCCGGCCTGGCGATCCCGACCGTGCGCATCGAATGCGAGCAACGCGCGACGGCGCTGATCCGCGTCAACCCGCGCGATCCGGATGTTCCCGCCGGCGCGATCTCGCTTCCAGTCGGCGCGCTCGCGGCGTTGTCGGCGATCGATCCGCTCACCACGAGTCGGCTTTGTGCTCCGTGACTAATCGTTCGACGAGGTTCCCATGCGCCACCTTTTCCTCGCTTGCGTGATTGGTCTTCTTCTCGTCGGTCCCGCTTTCACTCAACCCGCAAAGAAATCGCGCACCGACGCCCTCGGCGATCCGCTCCCGGCGCAGGCCCTGCATCGCTTTGGCACCGCGCGCATGATGACGCAGGCCGAAGTCGGCTCCCTATCCACGACGCACGATGGCGGCCTGATCGCCGCCGCCGATCGCGATGGCCGGATCTACCTCTGGGACTCGGCGACCGGCAAGGAACGCCTGCGCACCCGTCCCGACAGCGGCAAACGCGTTGCCCTCTCTCCCGACGGCGCCTGGCTCGCGCTCGGCGACGAGGCCCCCTTCGAGCTGCGCAATCTCAAAAAAGATGAACCGCCGCGCTTCCCGATTGGCAACGGGCCGAAATGCTTCGTCTTCACGCATGACAGCAAGAGCATCATCCTCAGTCAGATGGACGAGGCGGACATCATCCAGTTCGACATTGCCAGCGGCAAGGAAACGCGCCGTTTCGCTGGCCTCGGCGCCGCCACCACTATCGCCCTCAGCCCCGATGGCAAACGCCTCGCCGCCGGTCTGGCGCCCCCCATGACCGAAGAAGAGGACGTGAAGCCCAGCGTCCGCATCGTCGTCTGGGACGCGGTCAAGGGGGACAAGCTCAAGGACATCACACAGCCCGGCAAGCTGATCGACAACCTCGGCTTCCTCGCCGACAACAAGACGCTCATCGCCCAGATCGGCGCCAGGCTTGCCGCGTTTGACAGCAGTACCGGCGCGCCGCTCAAGAAACCGAGCAAGCTCGGCTCGTTCTTCGCGCTCGATACCTCGGGCAAATGGCTCGCCTGTGCCGACGGGCCGCAGGTCATCGAAGCGGCCACCGGCAAGGTCACGCACGAGTTCGAATCGTCCACCTTCCTACGTAATGTTGTCCTTTCCGGCGACGGCAAGCTGCTCATGGCCAGTCCCGCGCGCCTCGAGTCGGCGTCGCCACGCATCCTCGTCTGGGATCTCAAGGCCGACAAGCAGCGCAGCTATGGCGACGTGCATCGCCATACTGTCGAGGCAGTCGCCTTCTCACACGATGGCCGCTGGATCGCGACCGCGTCCAATGTCGAAGGGCGGGCGCGCGTGTGGGACGCCCAGACCGCGAAGCTCCTGCACACGCTCAACATCGATAGCCTGGCCGCCAAGAAAAGCGGCGGGCCGCGTATTCGCCGCACGCTCGCCGACGGCCTGGCGTTTGCCATCGGTCGGCCGGAGCTGTTCGTCGTCGGGCAGCGCTGGGATCTCGAGCAGGGCAAACCGATCCCGTCGATGGGGGACGACGATTTTCAGTTCGAGCAGACCAACAGCTCACGCGCCGTCATGTCCCCCGACGCCCGCCGTGCGGCCAGTTTCCTCAGCGGCCACGACATCCTTCTTTGGGACCCCGCCAAGGCGAAGGAGATCAAGCGCATCGATCCCAACGAGAAGAAGCGGCGCAGCGATTGGGCCGCCCTTGCGTTCAGTCCGGACGATCGCTTCGTCGCCCTGGGCAAGTGGTTTCCGCCGATCAAGGACGAGCCCGAGGAACCGCTCGACGACACGATCCACCTCTGGGACATTGCTGCAGGGAAGCGAATCAAGGCGCTCCGCCCGGCGCCGACCCCGGTGCTGCGGCTCATGTTCTCCCCCGATGGCGAAACGCTCGCCGTCGTCGGCTATCCGACGCGCCTGGAACTCTGGCATCTGCCCAGCGGCCGGCGCCTGCGCGAGATGAACCTCGGCGACATCGACGAACTGCCCAAATCTTTTTCGCTGCCGACGGTGGCGTTCGCGCCGCACGGGCAATGGTTCGCGTTCACGCATCAGGAAGGCGAGATTCTGCTGCTCGAGACACAGACCGGCAAGGAGATCCAGCGTCTGCGCGGCCACGAAGGTTTCGTCTCCAGCCTGGCCTTCTCTCCCGACAGCCGTCGCCTGCTTTCCGGAGGCCGTGATACCACGGCCCTCCTCTGGAGCATTATCCCCGCGAACCCCGAGCTGCCGGCGTCGTGGAAAGATGCGGACAAGCTCTGGCTCGAACTCGGCGGAGCGCCTCCCGCGGCGTACAAGATCGTGTGGGCCCTGATGGCCCATCCCGATTGCGCCGTCGAGGTCCTGGCGAAGCGCCTGACGAAGGACACCGGAGCGAGCGACAAGGAAATCCGCATGCTGGTCGCCGATCTCGCGTCGGAAAAGTTCAAAGAGCGTGCCGCCGCCATGCGTCGCCTGAAGGAGATCGGCACGCGCTCGTTCCCGGCACTCGAAGATGCCCTCAAGAAGGCGCCCGACCTGGAAACGACACGCCGCATCCAGGAGCTGCTGCGCACCGTCCAGACGTCGTTGACGCCTGAAACGCTCCGCGACCTGCGTGGCATGCAGGTTCTGGAGATGATCGCCACGCCGGAGGCTCGCAAGGTGCTCGCGGTGGTCGCTGCCGGGGATGCCGGCGCCGCCAAGACGCGGCTTGCGCGGGCGGCCCTGGCGCGCATGGGTAAGTAGACGGATGCAATGCTGGTGCATGGTCCAGAACCGCTCAGCACTGTGCGGCCCGGCGGGCCAGGATTTGTCGCAAATCGCACCTTCTCTTCCTCAGCAGCTTGAAAATCGCACGGTTCGCGCGATTCGCCTATTGGCATAGACTTTGCATTTCTCCTTTCGCTGTTAGCGAAGAATCCGGGAGGTGAACCATGTCCCTTGCTCCACGACCTTTCCTGTCGCTGTGCGCGGCCGACATCATGTCGAAATCGATGGTGATCGTGCCTCGGGAGATGTCGCTACAGGGGGCGGCTCGCCTTTTGGGGCGCGCCAGTGTCAGCGGGGCTCCCGTCGTCGACGATGCCGGGCGATGCATCGGCGTGATCTCCACGACCGATTTCATGCACTGGGTCGAGCACGACCAAACGCCAGGTACTGCCGGATTCAAGAACACGATGAGCAACCCCTGGCAAATGTCCGAAAGCATTGATGCCTGCAGCCATGTGAAGGATTGCATGACGGGCAATCCGGTCCTGGTCAAGCCCACGACCCGGATCGGCGAACTGGCTCGTCTGATGATGGAGGCTCACATTCATCGAGTCATCGTGGTGGAAGGGGCGTCGCAGCGTCCGGTCGGAATCGTGTCGAGCACCGACATCCTTGCGGCCGTGTCGCGAGCCGACGCGCAGGAGCCACACGACACCACGCCGGGCGCCGCGCGGGCGGCGGATACGATCTATTGACCTGCACACGAGGGAGGGGAAGCCATGCAAGTTTCAACGACCAACCGAATCGAGGCGCCGCTGGTGCTGCATGCACACACGGCCGCCGACCTGATGATTCCCAATCCGATTTCGATTCGGGCGGAGGCGGGCATCAACGAAGCGATGGCCATGTTCACCGAAAAGGGGATCACGGCCGCTCCCGTGATCGACGAGGCCGGGCATCCCATCGGCGTCGTGAGCCGATCGGACTTGTTCGTGCATCAGTGCGAGCATGAACGGCACCGCTTCGGCAAGGCGGACTATTTCATCGCTCCGACCTTCGACAGCCAGGGGTCCCCGATTCCGAAGGCCACCACGACGGTGGCGGACGTGATGACCCCGGCCGTCTTCGCCGTCGCTCCGGAGACGCCGGTGAAGCGCGTCGTCAACGACATGGTCGGCCTGCATGTGCATCGGCTCTTCGTGGTCGATGCCGACGGCGTCCTGGTCGGCGTAGTCAGTGCCATGGACGTGATCAAGCGTCTGAAAGCAGAGTCATAAAGCAGGACTTCCCCCCTGCTGCATCCAGGACTTGCCCGCGATCGCGGCTGCCTGGATGTTTTTTTGCGCAGCCGACCTTCATTTTCTTGCAATCAAGAGACCTCGGGGGGCATCTATTGTGCGGCATTGCGCTTGCGCCCACAGCATTTCATGCAAAATTGGTTTGCACAGGTCAATTGTCCTTTTTCGCAAATTGAATCCGGAATCATATCCCGAAGAATTTCATTTTCCAGCAATGCTGTATTAGAATTTATTGCAGCAGAACAATATTTCCCGAAATCAGGAACCAAGCAACTTACTATTCTGTCAGAATAGTGAATGCCGCGTATGGCGCGTCGTTGATTCAGGCAGCGCGTGAATCGCAGTCGCGGTGCCCGTTCGTCCCTTAATTGGGTCGCCCGAAAGGCAAACATGAGTGCCACAGCTGTGCTGGAATACCTCCGCCAGTTGGAGAATGGATGCGCAACCCGCACGCCGGGGTCCATGCTGGAAGGGTTGGCGTCCTCGCTCGAGGCGACGGAGATCGGCCTGGGCGCCGCCGACGGATCCGTCGCCGAGGTGATTTACTCCACCAGGCCGAATGTCGGGGCACCGACTTGGCGAAATAATCCCGATTTGCTGCAGCGCGTCCGTTCCGCCTGGAGCGCGGATTTACATTCGGACGACCACCAGTCCTGGATCGTCAGTATGGTAGGGGAGCCCGGCGCCCAGGCCCGGCTCGCCTGGGCTTGCCGAGCCGGCAAGGATGCGTGGACCGATGCGGACCGAACCCTGTGGATGGTCGCGGCCCAAGCTGTCGCCCGCTGGTTGCATCGGCGGAATGGCGATGCCGCCATCGTCGCGCAACGGCTGGAACAGGCCGCCCACGTCACCGGCAGGCTGACCCACGATTTCGGCAACTATCTCACCGGAATCATGGGGTTCACCGAACTTAGCCTGTCACAAACCGCGCTCGACAGCACGCTGCATCGCTATCTGCAAGAGGTGCTGGATTCCGCCAAGCAAGGGGCCGCCTGGATACACCGGCTGCACGGCTTCTGCCGGCGCGGCGATGCGACCTGCTGGCCGACGCAACTGGCCACTGTCCTGGCCCAGGAAGAAGCCCGCCTGCGCGCCCTTGGCATGCTCGGCATTCGCTGGCAGACGACGTTGCCACGCGACCTGCCGCTCGTGGGCATCGAGACCGGCGCCCTGCAGGCCGCCTTGTCCGAAATCATCGCCAACGCCCGCGACGCGACGAAGGATCAGGGTACCATCCTGATCACCGCACGAGAACGGGACATCGCCATCGACGGTAGCGCCGATTTGCTCGGCGGAATTCGGCCGGGGCGACACGTGGAATTGGCCATCACCGACGACGGCCCGGGCATGCCCGCAGACCTGCGGGCTCGGCTGTTTCGCGAGATCTTTTTCAGCACCAAGCCGCGCCATCGCGGCCTCGGCCTGTTGGTGGTGTACGGAATCATGCAACGCTATCGGGGAGGCGTCGCCATCGAGCCCGGGCCCGACGGCAAAGGAACCTGCGTGAAGCTCTGCCTGCCGGTCGCCACGACGACAGGACCCGCATTGTCGACGCAGGCCCCGCATGTGCTGCTGATGCACCCGGACGCGATGATCTCCGGCAGCATGCGTGAGTTGCTCGAAGCGCGTGGCTGCCGGGTCAGCGTTGCCAGCACGCCCCAGGCGGCGCTGACGGCGTGCCGGGCGAAGGGGTCGGATATCGTTCTGGTGATCACCGACTTGCTGATGCCCCAGCTTGCGGGGCTCGACCTGGCCCGCAAGGTACTGGAGCATCACCCGAGCATGAGTTTTATCTTCCTGCTGGCGCAGTCCTCGTTTCACGGCCTGCGCGAGGAAGACCTGTTCAAGCGATTCGAGCTGTTGCGCTGGCCGATGGAACCGGCCACGCTCATGCGAGCCATCCAGACGGCTCTGGCACGTGCGAACCGTTCGTAAGTCAGGTTTCCAGCCTGACATCCCGACAGTTGCTGGTTCGGCAGGCTGGAAAGCCTGACCTACACGAACCGTAGAGGGACCGAGGGGGAAGTCGATGTCGACCGAGAAAGAAGAGAAGGATCTGGTCCATGAGCCCGAAGACCAGGCGGCAGCTCCCGAAAAGAAGTCGGGCGACGGCCGCACCTACTACAGCGCCGGCGAGGTGCGGATTCTCGTCGTGGACGACGATCCCGCCATCGGCCGCCTGGTACAGGCGACGCTGGGCGGGCACGAATTCGTGATCGAGACGGTCAGCGAGCCGCTGCTGGTCGAGCCGACGCTGCGCCGCGAGACGTTTCACGTCATCATTCTGGATTACGTCATCCCGGGCCTCGATTCCGCGTCGCTGCTCAAGCTCGTCCAGGAAACGCAGCCCGACGCCAGCGTCATCGTGGTGACGGCGTTTCCGTCGATCGACAGTGCGCTGCACTGTCTGCGTGCCCACACCTTCGACTACATCACCAAGCCATTCCCCGTCGATCACCTCAAGAAAACCGTCATGCGTTGCCTGGAAGGCCGCGGCCTGCTGCGTCTGTCGGAGGTGGCACTGCGCGAACAGCTCGGCGCCGTCATCCGCGAACGCCGTAAGGCGCTCGGCCTGACGCTCGCCGAGATGGCGAAACGCTCCGACGTATCGCTCGGCTATCTGTCGCAGATCGAGCTGGGCAAGAACTCGGCGTCGATCGAGACGCTCTACCGCATCGCTCTGGGCCTGCGCGTCCGCGTCTCTGACCTGTTCCAGTCGGTGCACGCGTCCATTTAGAGAGCCGGTAGCCGACAGCAGCCAGAAAGAGCCGGTAGCGGGTAGCCGGTAGCAGGCAGCCAGAAAGAGTCGGTTGTTTGGCTATCTGCTAACGGCTGCCTGCTACCGGCTCTTTCTGGCTGCCGGCTGCCTGCTCTCGGATATACTCATCGCGCTTTCATCCCATTTTCCGCTATGCTATCGTTGATCCATCCCCAGCGGAGCATCAACGATGAACAAGAAGCTTTTTCTGATCGGCCTTGGCGCATACACGATTGTCACCGTAACAGCGGCCGCCGCGGGCGGAAACAATTTCGACTTCCTCAAAGACGACGATCGCAAGGTAATGCAAGAGCGCTTCAGCAAGGAGTTGTGGCCGCTCCTGCAGCGCAACGGCAAGGAAGGCTGCGTCGGCTGTCATGCGCTCCCCAAGACCGGCGGCCACATGAAAATGACCGGCAACCTGGACAAGGACTTCCGCATGCTCGTCAAGGAAGGCTTCTTCATCCCGGCGGACGCCGGCAGCATGCTCGCCCACATCACCTCGAAGGATCGCAAGAAGCGCATGCCGCCGCCGGGCAAGGGTGACCCGTGGACCAAGGACGAGGTGGAAGTCTTGCGGAAGTTCGTCATCGATCTGGAAGCGAAGCAACAAAAGAAGACGAAGCTATGAAAGGCCCGCGTTCTCGCCATCGATTCTGCGTCCTGCGCGTCTGGGAGTGCCCGACGTGTCAGAAGCGCTCCCTCGCGCCGGTGCATCACACGACGCACGCCTGCGCGTGCCGCGGCGCCGACAATCCGACGTGGATGCGCCTGATCGAACCGCCGCCGCGGCGCCGGAAGGTTGAGGAAACGCCCGTCGCGCACGCTGATTTAGGCGTAGACGCGGTAGTCGAGGTTGGGAAATAGGTTGTGCCGTTTCTCGACTTGGCTGAGCCAGCCGTCGTCGATCTCGTTTTTCTTGATCTGATCATAGAGATGATTGAAGTTGAGGACGTGCACCTTGGTGCGCTCGACCGCGTATTCGACCATGGTGCCGGTCTTCATGATGAACGCCCAGTCGCTGGACTGGGCCAGCATAAGTTCACGCGCGGCCTGGTTGAGCGCCCGCCGCCGCAGGTCATTGCCGCCGTCGCCATGATGCTGTGCGAGCTCCACCATTCGATCCGAATTCTCGTGCAGGTGCCGATAGATCCAGTCGTTCGAACCTTCCAGCCAGCACTCCGAATATCCCTTCAGGCCCCAGCTCGACATCGACGGCTGCGTGATCTGGATCTTCGGATACTGGTCGAGATACTGCGGAATCGTGATCATCTTGACTGTCTGCTGGTCAAAATGCATCTTGCGGAACAGAAAATTCAGCCACTCCGGCCCCTCGAACCACCAGTGTCCGTAGAGCTCGGCGTCATACGGGGCGAGAATCACGGGTGGCCGATCCATGTAGCCGGCGAGCCATTCGACCTGTTTCTCCCGGTTGAACATAAAGTTGCCCGCATGTGACGCCGCCTTTTCGAGGGCGGCATGCGGATTGTACGGCTCCTTGTGCGGCCCGGGCCCCGTGATGCGGTAATACTTGATGCCGGTGTTCGAGCGGATGCCGGTCTGATGCAGGTGCGGGCGGATGTAGTCGTAATCGAGGTCGAAGCCGATGTCTCGGTAAAATTCCCGATACTGATAATCCCCTGGATAGCCCTCGATGGCGCTCCACACTTGCTTGGACGACTCGTGATCGCGGCCCATGCAGGCCACGCCTGACTTCGGGCACATGATCGGCGCATAGACGCCATACTTGGGCCGCGGCTCGGCGAAGAGGACGCCGTGCGTGTCCGTGAAGAAATAGCGGATGCCGCAATCGCGCAGGATCTCGTCGACGCCCGGCGCGTAACCGCATTCGGCCAGCCAGATGCCCTGCGGTCGTTTGCCGAAGTGGCGTTCGAACTCGCGGCAGCCGACTTCGAGCTGAGCGCGGACGGCATTCATGTTCGCGGTCATGAGCGGCAAAAAGCCGTGGGTCGCGCAGCAGGTGATCAGTTCGAGCTTGCCCGTTTCGAAGAAACGGCGAAAGCCGTTGTTGAGGTTATTGTGATACTGATTGGCGAACACCTCGCGCGCCCGGCAGAAGCGGTGATGGTACATGTGGGCGAGGTGATTGAACTCCGGCGTCCAGCGCGTCCGCTCGATCTCCTTGCCCGAGAGCGCGATCAGATTGTCGAGGTGGCGCAGGTAGCGATATTGCAGGAGCGGGTCGGCAAACATGCCGGCGAGCGTCGGCGTCACCGACATCGTCAACCGCCAGTCCGCCCCATCACGCTCGAGGCCGTCGAGCATGTCGAGGATGGGGAGGTAGGTCTCCGTGATCGCCTCGTAGAACCAATCTTCTTCGAGAAAATCGTCGTACTCGGGATGGCGGACGTAAGGAAGATGAGCGTGCAGGACCAGACATAGATAGCCGAGCGGCATTGTGCACTCTCTTTTGCCAAGTGTATTTTCGGTTAGCGTACGGAATTCAGAGGTGGGTGCAATGACGTGTACGACCCGCGTGCATGCGTAAGTATAGCCCTGACATGTGTTGGCGCGCGCCAGCTGAAAAAAGTCCTGGCGCCAAGCGGGGGCAAAAACATTCCGGGAATCCAACAAAAGATTCCCGGTCCTGAGACAATGGGATTACCGCAATTCGGTGACATGCAACACGGCCGGCGCTGGGTTCGGCCCTGCCGTGCCCACCCAGATGTCGTACTGGCCGCTTGCGGGGTTGGTCAGACGAAGCATCGGATTTGGCCCCTCATAGGCAAACCACGTACCATCCGGCAGATTGATAAACAGCGGGGTGTTGGCCTCCGAACGGACATAGAACGCCAGCGGAAGCCTACCGGCCACATAGTTGACTCGGAAGTCAGGGGCATTCGCAACGTAGCCGCTCACTCCTGCCCGCGTCGTATAGATCGGGCCACCCGCGACCACCTTGACCATGTACGGGTCCGGGGCAAACGGACTCCGCAGATTGGCCGTACCGAAGGTCGGGGGCAGACGAGGATCCTGAGCCGACGCACTCACTCCGATAAAGAGCACGAGCATTGCGAGCATACCCGCCAACAACGCGAGACGTGACATGAAGTTTTTCATGGCTCGCTCCTTTGCGACAGGGACACC
>DASRSQ010000697.1:0-1747 GCA_035656475.1 Gemmataceae bacterium
GGCCTGATCCGGCTGCTTGTAATTGTCGATGATCTTGTCAAGGATCGGCGTCCCCGCTGCGCTTTCGAGCGCCTTGGCCGCCTTGACGTGTGCAGTAGGCGTGTTCGCACCCAGCTCCTTCAGGCCCGCCTTCAGCCGACGCGCGTCCACCTTGTAGGCGACGTACGGCAGCTTTTTGGTGCCTCCCACCGCGGTGAAATTGATCCAGTCCTTGTTGTAATCCTTGACAAAATCCTCGATCGTGCGCCCCACCAGATAGATGCCAAGCTGCGGATCATAGTCAGCCATGTTCGGATACTTGAACGCGCACACGCCCAGAGCAGCTTCGACCTTTTCCTGCAACGTCGGCGGCGGCGTGACATTGCCCGCCAGCACGTTTAGCAGCGTGTAGGCGACTGGGCCTTCCGGCGCCGCCACCATCTTCTTCTTGGGAATCGCGGCTACCGCCGGCGACTTCGCCTGGGCCAGCGACGTGATCGCCTCGCGCCGGATATAGGTAAGCGCCCGTATCTCCTCGACGGTCATGCCCTTGGTGTCCATCGGCTTCTCGATGAAGCCTCGCAGCGCATCGACCGTCTTGACATCACGCCATTTTGCCTTCAAGAAGTCCGGCATCTTGACCACATCATCGACGTCGGGCTGCGTCGGCACGGGCATCACCTCGCGCAACGCCTTGACCGCATACATCTGCACCACCCGGCTCTTGTCGTCCTTGGTCAGCTCGGCCAGGTAATTGTTGACCGTGTCATCACGCAACATCGCCATGGTCGGCAACATTGCTGCCGCATGGATGATGAGGGTCGCCTCCGTCTTGGGATCGCGGCTGAGAATGTCTTCCTTCATGGCCTTGACAAGCTCGGCGCCGAACATCTTGCGAAACCGGTCGCGCCGGCTGGTGTAGCTGCGTCGATCCATGAAGTCCGAAACCTTGTCATGAAACTCGCGCTGCAGCTTCTCCGCGCCGTTCGGTCCCGTCGCGGTCGTGGCCGGCGTGAGATACGCCCGGATCGTGAGCCGATACAGGTACCAGTGAGCGGCGACCCGCGCGTGCTTCTCGTCCCCTTTTTCCGCCTCTTCACTGGTAAACAGGGCACGCAAACGAGTGTCGCTGGCGTTCATTGCCTTGACCAGGTCCTCCTTGGATGCGGCCTGCTGCCCCTGTGCCCGGCTCAGCGCCGGGATCGTCAGCAAAAGCGCCGTTCCCAAAATCAGCCACGTTCCCCGCTTCGAGAGGAATGTCCGCATCAGCAGCTCCTTGTCGCGAATCCGGCCAGACATGATGCCCGAACCAATCCGGAAATGCCCACACATCGAAGCTATCAGAGTGCCCCGGCGCTTGTCAAGCAATTCATCAGTTGCAAGCGCCGACGCCGTTCGCATAATGAGCAATGTTACCGATTGGGAATCACGGAGAATAAACATGTTTGATCTGGCGCGTGTGCAGGCAGCCCTCAGCGAGGATGGTCTGGATGGCTGGCTGCTCTACGATTTTCGCGGCCTCAACGTGCTGGCCCGGCGCATTGTCGACATGTCGCCGCAGCACATGCTGTCCCGGCGCTGGTTCTACTTCATCCCCGCGCGTGGCCAGCCGCGCAAGCTGGCCCATCGCATCGAGCCGGCGTCGCTCGATCATGTCCCGGGTTCGCGCGCAATCTACATGCGCTGGCAGGAACTGGAGGCCGGCGTCGGCACGTTGTTGCAAGGCGCCAAGCGCATCGCCATGGAGTACGTGCCGCGCAACGCCAAC